>JBBIVD010000181.1:3451-3702 GCA_037439925.1 Candidatus Bathyarchaeota archaeon | reverse complement strand
TCCCCAATATCTGGGGAACAAGACCAACATTCACATGACGCCTGAAATTTTCAGAACATGTTAAAAACCCGTATGACTCATGACCCCTATGGTTCTGCGCTATAAGCCCCCAGTAGAGAAGGTCAAAAACACACCTATCATCGAAACACTTCGCTCCAAATATGCCGCAGCTCTCCCCAAGCATTTACGGTTGTTAACTATTTACGACGTGTTTTTAAATTTGAATTACACGAACGTGTAAAATTAACACT
>JBBIVD010000181.1:0-3441 GCA_037439925.1 Candidatus Bathyarchaeota archaeon | reverse complement strand
GCTAAAATCTTGTCATTAAAAACAGTTATTTGAAAAACGTGGCAAAATCGAAGTGCATATTTGGGTTAAACAAAATGGTTAGTCGTTAGATTGTTTCGAACAGAATTAGAAAAACCTTACAGTTTTTGAGCTGGATGGGACGGACCTGTATAGCATGTGCTATGATCCCTATTTTTATCAGGGTTGGTTTGAAAAGGATGAAAGGCTTTACGGGAGCTTTACTATTGGAAATTGCTCTAGGTTCATTGAAACTAAGTGTATAGGGTCTTCATTTCCGATGATGGAGTCCGTCATCACCATGGAAGCATGAGGATGCTTCCTTTTCTGCAGTTCGATTATCAAGCCTAGTCTTCGGATATTACTTGGAGTTCTAAGAGAAGTTTACCCACAGCGTTTAAGACGTACTTAGCATCCGATAAGGCCTTTTCAGCATCCCCTTCGTCAAAGATATCGCTTGGCGCTTTACCTGAAGACTCGATACCATATAGGCTCGGTGCCCTCTTATCTGCTAAGTCTCTAGAAATATCGCCTAACTTTTCAGCTTCTCTTCTGAACCATTCTGGAAACCTATCTTTGACAGCTCTTAGAATTCTGCTCATATCATGTTCTTTAGGATATTCTACACCTACAGCCCTTAAGGCTGCTTTCAAGGAAAGCTCAACGCACTCCTGGCTATGCCTAACCACGTCAGGATAGGATTTTTCAGAGTAAGCGAGTTCAGCGATTTTAATCCTAAATCTCGCCCTCATAAAATAATCTTCAGACAGCTTTGCGAGTTTCATAATTCTACACTCCTAATCATCTCGACTTCAGGGCTTAGAACCCAGTACCAGCTTCCATCAGGCTCTTCAAATCTTTTCGCACCTATTTTTTCGAGTTTTTCCCTGACTTCCGCTATCTTTTTAGACACCAGCTCATTTTTATCATAGATGATTACACAGTCTTTAGTCAAGTCTAGGTAAAAAGGATGTGTTACAACAACCTCCTTAACATCTATCAAAAGAATATCTAGGTCCGCATAGATGCCTTTTTCTCTCCAAACACGAATTATGATCTCATCCATCAACCTTGAGGATACGACTTCGCGAATTATGCTCGTTCTTTCACTGTACTTGTCAGGCAGATCTCTAGCTACGACCAACAGATCTATGTCGCTTTCAGGCTTAGACTTTCCCGTAGATAATGACCCAAACAAAACTATGGATTCCAGCTTAGACCCTAATACCTCAAAAAGCTTAAAAACTGCTGTTTCAAGCACAGGCAACCTGTCCCTGTTTTTCACCTTATCCCTCCAAACCAGACCTGAAGCTTCCATTAGAGCTATAAAAGGATGTATAATCCTATAGACCCCCCGCTCTACTTTATCCACCCAACCATAAGAGTACATCTTGTACAGGAATAATGGTGCTTTCTTTGAACGTAAAGCCGTTTTAGCATCTTCTGCCGTGAAGGGAAGAAGCCCGAAGGATGAGAGAAGCCGGAAGTACTTGACTGCTAACCAGTTGGGTAGGGTTTTTGCCATGGATTAAACCTATTTGAACCTCGATTATTAAATTTTACTTAATAGTTAATTATTACCTAAAAGGTAATGGGACAAAGACGGGATTAATAGCACTACCTGACCTGGGGGAAAGGGCCGGTATTTATTGCTTATGATGCAGACGGTAGCCATCTCCGTTAACGTTAAAGAATACTAGCCATTTTTCATTCAGAAACTTTTATTTTAACCCCGAATTCTCGGAACGAGTTTCCCACATCTTTCCATATGAGTATAATGGTTTCACTAAGGTTTAAGTTAGAACATCGTCGACGCTGAGTAGCCCGAGGTTGTCGACATTAACTCCTTCAGTAAACACCCTGTATGCTCCGACACATCTTTTAGCAACCTCTCTCACAACTGGTTTGGGAAGCCCCGGTGGCGTGCCTTCCCCGGTGAAGCCCATTCTCCTTAAACATTCTCTGAGGAACTTCTTGTCTAGGCAGTGTGACTCCTGAGGTTCTCCAACCCTGTAATACTTGACTGCCCACATTCTCGCAGAGTCATGGGTAGGGGGCTCGTCTATCTGAATCAGCCTGTCTCCGTATACTCCAAACTCTATTTTGAAGTCAGGTATTATGATCCCTATCTTCTTGGCCTCAGCCTCGTAGAACTCGTAGAGCTTAAGCGCAGCCTCCTCGAGTGTCGACCAAGTATCAGTATCTATAAGCTTCATCTCTATTGCCTCAGCCTTAGTGATCTCTCTATCGTGGCCAACATCAGTCTTCGTGGTGGGGGTTAACAAGGGTTCTGGAAGCTCCTCAGCCATCCTCAGCCCGTCTCGAAACTTTATGCCATACATTTCTCTTCTACCCTCGCTGTAAGCCCTCCACAAAGACCCGTAGAGGTATTTTCTAACAACCCATTCCACATCAATCCGCCTAGCTTTCCTCACAAGAATACTTCTCTCGTCTACGGTACCTATCAAATGGTTTGGGAAGACTTTTCTACTCTTCACCATCCAAAAGACGGTTAGCTTCTGAAGGTATTCTCCTTTACGCGGTATGAGCGTAGGGAGGACAACGTCAAATGCTGAAACCCTGTCAGTATGGTATATTAAGAGTTCCTCGCCCAAGTCGTAAATATCCCTGACCTTGCCTCTCTTCGGCTTCCCGATGCCAAGACTAGAGTATCCTACAAGCTTAACCTTCTCGCCGGTTAAAGGATCATCTGCAAACTCCATTAACAAGCCAATCTTCGCCAGATTGTTTAAAAACCTTTCCAGATTCTCAACCGATTTAAGCAGCGAAAGACTTATCTTTATTCTCACGTGACCTGTTCTATGGCATATACACCTCCACCGCCTGGCCCAGTCTATCTTTCAACAACACCTGAGATTCCTGGAATGAAGACGGTGAGAAGCCTAGGAGTAGTCTTCGGTCAAACCGTTAGGACAAGAGGAGCCTTTGGAAGATTCATGGCAGGAATAGAAGCGCTTGCCGGCGGAAGATCAGAAGCATACCTATCAGAGATTGAGAAGGCTAGGAACGAAGCCTTGGAAGACCTTATGAGGAAAGCGGTTTCAATCGGCGCGAATGGCATTGTTGGCATAGACTTCGAAACCTCCGAGATTTTAGAGGGCTTCATCGTGATCACCGCTGTCGGGACTGCTGTCCGCGTAGAGTAATATTCTTTCTTTATATTTGAGCAATATGGTTGGAAAATGATTAAATACTTCCTTTAAAAAGCTCTACCATGGCTGTTAAAGCATATGTGTTCGTAGTAACGAAGCCAGGGACCTCTCTGGAAGTCGCTAAGGAAATCAGGAAGATTAAAGGTATTTACTCAGCTGACCCGATCTACGGTAGGTTCGACGTTGTGTTAACGATTGAGACGGACAGCCCTGAGTCTCTGACAAAACTCGTCTACGAGGTTATTGAAAAGGTTCCTAACATACTTAGGAC
>JBBIVD010000180.1:3025-8489 GCA_037439925.1 Candidatus Bathyarchaeota archaeon | reverse complement strand
CGGGGAGGAACGGTGGTGGCTGGATTGATCCTTTGGCAAGAAGGTATCTAGATAGGTTTTCAGAGCAGATAAGGCTGACGCTTTTTGCCAAGGCCAAGGAGGTGACGCTCTTTTGCTACAGCCTCCTGTTGGAGCCTCTTAAACAAAACGGGGCAAGCATACCTGCCAGCACGATTGCACCAGTGGTTGGAAGAGTCTTCGAGGACATGGATTCTCTTATTGAAAAACTCGGTCAGCCTTACGGTGTTAAAAGCTATAAGCCTTTCAACTCTTCTGGCGAGGATTTCCTCCATAACTATATCGGGATGCTCGGTATTCCGATTGAAATAACTCCAAGCTTTCCTGAGGGTAATGAAACCGTATTTCTGACTGAATGTGCCAAGTTTGATAACGCGATAATTGATAAGGTCAAGAAGCATCTTGTCAATGGAGGAAACGTTATAATAACATCAGGGTTTGTAAAAGCGATGCAGAATGAAGTAATCAGGGAATTCGCGGAAGTTACATGTACTGGTGGTAAAATAATTACGAAAGATTTCTCCTTAGGATTATTCGTATTCGGAGATGTCTACCATTCTGATATGGAAATAGTTATCCCCCACCTCAAATACCCGACTAATGATGTTTGGGAGCTTATCACGTGTCTAAGCAGGGGGAACGGATACCCGCTACTAATGAGTATGAACTACGGCAGGGGGGTTCTTTACATACTTACAATACCTGATAACTTTAATGACTTATACCATCTTCCGCCAGAAGTTTTAAACGGTGTTAGAAAAGCATTCTCCAAGAATCTTAAGGCCTACCTAGAGGGGCCAAGCAGAGTCTGCATCTTCCTGTATGATAATGACACTTTAATCCTGCATTCTTTTCTCCAGCATGCCTGTGAAGCCAGGGTCGCTGTTAAAGGTAAAGGCTTGAAAATGCGTGAACTCACTTCGACCTATGGATTCGGTAGCTTTAGGATGAAGGAGGTAATTGATGGCTTTGAAAGAGAGGGTGAAACCGTGTTCCACGTGTACCTGCAACCATACTCCTACAGAGCTTTCAGGGTTGAATGATTCTATTAAATTTAATAAGCTTAGCTGACAGATGTTATTTTCCTCGCTATAAACGCTATGTCTCCGGTAAACTCGGGTCCATTAAAAGTCAAGGAACCGTTGCTAGAGTAAGCATTTTGAGTAAAAACAATGCTTCCCGAATAAGTGTCAAACCAGCTTACTTGATACTCTGCTGATGCAAGTTCACGTACCGTTAACCGGAGGTTTTTAACAGTCGGAGCCTGATACCCGTTTTTCACGTTTAGCCAAGTATTGCTAGAGTCCTTTATCCAGCCGACTACCATAGTTTGGTTTCCAAGTGCTATGGTTTTCAGCTCGACCTCCGAGTCTGCTTCAACACTCCAATCTGGAACCTGTCAGCGGAAACCTGCATATCTCAGCGAAGTCTGAAAGCGGCTTGAAGACGGTGAACAAGTTTCTTGGTTCAATGTAGTTGTCCCACCACCAAGACATTCCTGTGGCGGCTGACCCCGCCAGTGCCGTGGACCAGATGCCGTCCCGTATGTTCAGTCCACTCGGGTCTACTTCATAAGGCGGGCCTCCTGCATCGAGCGAGAACTCTCCTATTATAACCGGCTTGCTGTGTCTATTATACCATTCCTTGACATATTTTGGAAACAGGGTGGTGAAGTCGGAAGAGGTATAGGTATGGATCTGCGAGAAGTCGATTACCTGCAGGTCCCACATCCTGAGGTCTGCAGTAGGGTTTGAAAAGCTGGTAGATACAAGGTGTTTATAGGGGTCGTTCTGCTTAAGCCACCTGCCCATCTTATCATGCCACTCCCTTACTATAGTTGGATTATAATTGTCTGTCAGGTCAACCTCGTTCCAGAGCTCCCACACCATTAGATGAGTGCTGTAACCCCATCTTGCTACAATATATCTCAGCCTATTCAGGAATAGTTCTTCAGCCTCTTTATTAGTGAAGAATTGTGAGGGATGGTCGAGCGGGCCTCCCCGCTTAGAATTGTAGGGATTATATGACCATTCGGGATTCACCCTTGCGCTGAACTGCCCGTGGTTTATTAGACACAGTATGATGTATATATCGTTCTTATCCGCTTCGTTCAGAACCCAGTCCAGCATCCAAGCATTCTTAAGGTTGTAGTAGCCAAGCCTCTCCCATTCTATGGCAAAGCTCCATGAAGCCATCCATATTCTAGCTAGGTTCATACCGTTCTCACTCATTTTCCTGAACCATCTTTCATAATCATATGTCCCGTTGATCCCTGTATGCCATCCGAGGTTGATTCCGGTGAAGAAAATCGGTTGACCATTATCCAGTCTGAAGAACCTCTCGTCTTCTTCACAAACCCTGACGAAGCCCCCGTTGCTCGAGGGGATAACATTAAACTCGCCACTCACACTGCTAGCGTTCCCAGGGTTTCTACTATTTACTTTAAACGTGTATCTGCCAGTTTCAAAGGGTGTGAACCTGATCTTCCACACGGGTTCCCCCACAACTCTTAACAGTTCCCTGTTTCCCCTTCTAGTCCTGTTGTACTCCTGATAGTAGAAAGCTGGTATGGAGTATGTTAAACCGGATTCTGATTGGAAAACTGCGAAAATATCGATTTCCTTTGGGTCAAACGGGTTAGTGAAGTTGGCGTCAACCTGAAGAGTGATTTCGAACTTTGAATACAGAGGAACTTCTTCCGCACTCTGTGAAAAAGATATTATCTTGACAGGGTTCAGCTTGACTTCCTCCTCAGCTTCTTCCGGTTCCTCCTCAGCTTTCTCTTCTGGTCGCCGGCTTGTGGCATAGAAGATCAATATTGTTGTGATTAAGAAAAGAAACAGTGCCATTAAGATTTTCCTCCTCATTTCTTCGTGATAGTGTACTGTACTGTGATTTTAACCCTTTCTCAACGTGTAGCAAGATGCAAAAGAACTGTAGAAAACTGGTCGAAGAACGCTGATATGCGTGATGTTTATTCTTAAGTTTAAACAATATTTTCCCTACTTGGTTTTACCCCGCTTTCTGTAAAAGATTATTGCTGTGCATGCAACAATGCAGACCGCGATAATCAGAATCAGTAGAGTATAATCTTTTCTCCAGACCGCTTTTATGTTTCTTTCTCCATTAACATAGACTTCAACAGTTTTTTCGTCTACAATCCTGTCCTCCGATCTAAGCCCTTCAAAATGGTCTAAGACGTATGTGATGGGGAAACTGATTCCTGACTCCTCGAGCCTTATGGTTGCATAGGACCCGGTGTCATACCAGCCTTCTCCGGTGAAGTTTCCGTATTCTGTTTCCACCGAAACATAAAACTTGCCTCCTGCTCCAGGTATCAAAGCATTAAGAAGCTCGTTCCTCCACTCTTTTTCAACAGGGTCATATGCTCCGAAGCCTGAGCAGAACTCCCAGTAGCACCATGCTATTCCCCTTTTCTCCGCCTCTCTAGCCACGAAATACGTCCATCTGACTCTGGACTCCATGTCAGCCTTAGAGTATGCTCCGAATTCACCCATGAGAATAGTGATGTTGTTATGCCTCCTAGACCATTCGGCTGCAATATCTAATTTTAACGTGATCTGGGTCTTCTCTGCTTCTGTACCTGCCCATATCCTACCTACAGGAGGGCTTGGAGTAACCCATTCAGCTCCTTGATGAGTGAAATCGAAGGGATCGTAAAAGTGGAACGTCGCTATAATATTCGGGTCGTCAGGCAACTCCAGCATCCCAAGATTGTTGACACTATTCCAGTTGGCAGGACCGACTACTATTTTTCTAGTCGGATTAGTCTCCCTTATGATAGCAACCGCTTCTGCAACAATCTCGTTCCAAACACTGTCAGTCAACTCTCCATGAGGCTCGTTGAGCAGTTCGAAATAGAGATTTTCAGGATAATCTTTGTAGCGCTCAGCTATCTGCCTCCACATGGCTAGGAAGCGCTCCTTATGACTTGCAGGGGTCTGCATAATCTCATCATAATTGTGCATGTTTATTATGGTGATAAGACCTTGTTCCAGAGCCTTGTTCACCACATGGTCTATCCTCTTGAAGAAGACTTCGGCAATTGTGTAGGGTGGGGTTCGCTTCGCATAGGCCGGCCATCTTATGGGGATCCTAACAGTATCAAAACCTGCCTCCCTTATTATACTGAAATACTCGTCCCTGATGTAAACTCCCCAAGCACCTTCACTAGGAGCCTCCAAAGCATTCCCGATGTTTATTCCTCTACTCATTCTTGATTCTGCAGATGCTTCAAATTGATGATCGTAAACCAGCTGCATCCGGTTACTGTCCCCTCTTGTACTGACCAAGCAGAATACGGTTAGGAAAAATAAGCTTAACAACAAGATGTATGGTCCTGTCCTTTCTTCAGGTTGAGCCATTTTAAACCTGTCTTACTGAAAAGATCTTTAAAAACTTTATTTAAAAGGCAGTTAAAAGCATTTTCTTGCTTTTCCCACATCTAGGTTGATATTCCATCGTCTTTAGGTCTCCTTACAAAGGATTCTATGAGCCTAGCCGTAAGCCTATTGCTGCCTGATATCTGCATTATTCTCTGCCCCAGACTCGCTCATCGTATTAATGATCGAAACCCTTGCGTATACGGCTGGCGAAACCAAAATGTTTGGCTATTCTTTAAGTATGCTTACAGCTATCCTCGAACTCTTCAGATCCAGTGGTAATTCTGAAAAAGTTTAATTCTGTGGGTAAGTTGAACAGCCTATGGATGCGTTTAAGCAGAATGAGCGGCTAGGCAAGGGCGTTAACATCCTTGGGTACGATCCAGTTTGGAGAAACAGATCAATGGCGAGGATGAAAAACGAGCATTTCCGGCTTATAAAAAGTGTCGGATTTAACACTGTGCGTATCGCACTACATCCGCTTCGGGACGAAGCTATGAAAAATAAAGGCGAAATCTCAAAGGAATGGTTGGAAATCTTAGATTGGGCTGTAGAACAGTCTCTTAGAAACCAACTTATAGCCATACTGGACTTCCATGAGTTCGTGACCATGAGTAAGGATCCCTTAGGAAACAGGGAGAAGTTGCTCGCGTTCTGGAAGCAGATTGGGGAACGTTACAGCAATCATCCGGATGAAGTACTCTTTGAGCTTTTAAACGAACCTCACGGAGAGCTTACACCCGAGCTTTGGAACAAGCTTTACGTCGAAGCCCTTGACACCGTACGCGAGAAGAATCCTGAGAGAACTGTTGTAATAGGTCCAGCATGCTGGAACAGCATCAGATGTCTAGATAAGCTGGAGCTTCCTGAGAATGACAGAAATATAATTGTGACCGTCCACTACTACGACCCGATGGATTTCACGCATCAAGGTGCTAAATGGGCTGGCCGCGAGGATAAGGTGGGGGTTGAGTGGAAAGGCACTGGAGAGGAGAAGCAGACTATTAAAAAAGATTTTGAGAAGGCTCAAGCATGGGCGAAGA
>JBBIVD010000180.1:0-2999 GCA_037439925.1 Candidatus Bathyarchaeota archaeon | reverse complement strand
TTCGGAGTGTATGATAAGGCGGACATGGATTCACGTGTAAGATACCTCCGCTTCGTAACTAGACTCGCTGAGAAAATGGGTTGGAGCTGGGCCTATTGGCAGTTCGACAGCGACTTCATACTTTACGACATACCTAATAACAGGTGGGTTGAACCTGTTTTAAACGCACTCATACCTTGTGATGAGAAACCCGAGTAAGCCTATGATGCATTGTTATTCGGGAATAGCTTATTAACCGCTCCACTGCTTTTCTAAGCACTATGAATTTCAGAATTGCCCCTGTTATTCTACAGATTACCAACGTGTTTGCAGTAATCGCCACAATAACGTTTAACGCTCTCGTGAACATACTTCCTTTGAACGGTGTAACCACAGGCACAGTTTCAGACTCGTACCCAAACCTCTTCACTCCACCCGGATACGTGTTCTCGATATGGGGCGTAATCTATGTTCTTATTGCTTTATTCATGGTTTATCAGGCGCGGGTGAGCCAGAGGAGGGAAAGCTATCTCCGTGAGGTCGGCTTCCTATATTTGCTTGGTGCTGTAGCAAACATCACTTGGTTAACCGTCTTCCACTACTCGTATGGTAATCCAATGCTGTTCCTCTTGTCCCCGATCCCCATAATAAGTCTCCTAGTAATCCTTCTCTTAACATATGTCAGGCTAGGAGTCGGCGTGAAGAAAGTGCCCCTGAAGCAGAAGCTGGCTGTTCATGTGCCTGTAAGCGTCTATCTCGCATGGATATCGCTTGCCACAATAACTAACATCGCTTCTGTTCTCAACATCATTATTCAAGGCATACCGTTAAGCATTCAGGCAATATTGACTGCTACAGTGATATTAATCGCATTAATGATAACTCTACTCATGTTAATAAGAAGAAGAGATGTTGTCTACGGCCTAGTCGTAGTTTGGGCTTCTATAGGCATTGCTGTGAAACAAGCCGCATTCCCTATAATCTCTGTTGCTTCATTACTTGCAGTGGAGATTATAGCTGCCGTCATTATAATCTTACTTTTTCATAGATCGGCATGAAATGCTTGCTAATTGTCGCTGCATGTGGCTCAATAAGGATTTTTATGGATGACGCTGATAGATTATTGGTGGACTTATTGCATCGAAAATGGGAAAGAAGTGTCTCAATATTTCTTAAGAGCAGGTTGTTGAGGAGAAAATAAGGATGAAAAAATTTAAATCATGCCTCCTAAAGTGGCGCCCTCATAATCTCTCAATGAGCCTGCTTACGGGGATACTCAATAGGTCTTCGGATTACTTGGTTTTAGATGAAAAACTTCGAGTTCTTATATGGATTAGTGTAGTGATGAGTTTTGCAGGGAGCCTTTATGGTTCTTTGCTTGGTCTTTATATAACAAGCACCTTGGGTGTTTCCATCATCATATTCGGCTTGATGAATACACTCAGGGATTTAATATCGAGTTTAGCTAGCTTCCCGTCTGGTGTAATTTCTGACAACTTTGGTAGAAAGAATATGTTGCTGGTGGCTATTTTATTCTCAATCTCGTCTTTGGTTTTACTTTTTTTATCTAAAGATCTCCTCTGGCTAATCATATCCTTCGTCTTCCAAGGCTTAAGCGCAAGTTTCATGGGTCCTTCCAGCAGCGCGTACGTCATAGACACGGTTCCTGAGGAAAGAAGAGGTAAAGCCTATGCAACAATTGCCTTTTTACAGAGCTTTAGCAGTATGGTTGCAACGTCTGTTGCAGGCATAATAGCAGTGATCTTCAGTTTCCAATGGCTTTTCGCCATAGCCTTGGTACTTGAATCAGTTACTCTATGCGGCACGATGCTTTACTTAACTGAATCTTTGAACTATACATTGGAAAAAGTTACGGAAAAACAGCCAGATGAATTATCCTATGCGAATTTTAAGCATGGTTTAGCCATATTAAAAAACCCTTTACTATTAGCTGTGTTGCTTGGCATAATGTTTCACACGCTGGGGATAGGCATTCAGAGTCCTTACTTGGCAATCTATGCAAGCGATGTTTTAGCGTTCTCCTTGCCCAGTATAAGCTTAATGCTTAGTGCAGAGCAGCTGGGGATCTTAATCGGCCATTTGCCGAGCGGAAGGATAGTTGATAAGTATGGGGGAGAGATCTCTTTCGCCTTCCATATTGCTGTGACCTCGCCCTGTATGATTTTCTTCACATTTTCTGGGAATCCAATCCTAGCGGGCATGATCCTTTTCTTCTGGGGCTTGACATTCGGATTGGATAACGTGAGCAGGCAGAGCCTTATAGCTAAGTATCGGTCACAGGCCGGAGTTGCCACAGCATATGGTATAATAAACTTGATATCTGGCGTTGTTGCTCTGATCTCACCTACAATCGGAGGATTCATCTGGGCTGAATTCTCGTCGCAAATAGTTTTTTATGCTTCCGCGGCAATAAACCTACTGGGTTCTTTGCCTCTGTTCATGCTTTGGTTGCATAATAGAAAAGCTTCATAACAATTATGCTTAATGGGGGTTCTCAACTCATGGATTTTCATGTTTAAATACTTTTTCCTTATAGTTTGTAGCCTAACATTTATCATGGATTATTGGAAAATCTCCTGTGGTAAAAGGATGAATTGTTATAAAATTTAGTATTTGAGCCAGTTTACTAAGTCAGTCTTCCGGCGTCTTGGTTTTTCTTTCGACAGCTACTTTAGCCAAAGTTTCTCCAAGCTTCTTCAACTCAGACAGGTCTTTTTCGAGCGGCGACCCTTTTTCCCTGAGACCCCAGACCACGCCCTCGGCAGCCTTCTCCATTTTGAAAGCTGGGAAAATCCTCTCTATGCTTAGCAGTGCTGAGTCGCTTGAGCTGCCGCCACATGTGAAGGCTGCTGCCGGTTTACCGGAAACCTTTTCCTTCATGCTCCAAGCCCTGTCAAAGAAATCCTTCAGCAACCCTGCCATGTAGCCGAAATAATTAGGGGAGCCGAATGCCACAGCGTCACAGGAAAGAAGGTCGTCGACAGTTGCATAGTCAACGC
>JBBIVD010000179.1:0-2224 GCA_037439925.1 Candidatus Bathyarchaeota archaeon | reverse complement strand
CAGCCCGTTGACCTCATAGTCGGTAATGGCCGAAACCTCGACTTTGTATTTCTTGGCAATACTTTCTAAAGTATCGTTCTCCTGGACGATGTGGTACACCCCAGAAGTAGGAAGGATCACCAATTCCTGGCCTATATTTAGTAGGTCAGGGTTATCCTCTAACCGGCCGTTGGCCCACATGATCGTTTGAGGGCTGATGCCAAAACGCTCGGCGATGCCGAAGACGCTATCGCCGGGTTGAACGGTGTAGGTGATGACTTCCAGACGTGGGCGTTCAGGGATCGTGGTGTGGGGCACGGGGGGCTTGATCAGGGAGCCATGACTGAGCCATATAGGGACAGCAGGAGCCCTTCCTTCAGACGACAGGGCGGCGAGCTGTGGGTCCGGTCTGCGGGCCGGTGGTTGAGTGTCAGGCATCTTCCGGTGGCCGATTAGGATGGCTAAACCAATCAGCAGGACGACTGTCAGATGGAGAGTGTAGCGTCCAGGGAGGAGCCCGTCACCCCGCCTTTCCTTGACCAGGTCAAGCTCTGCGGCCAGAAGTCTCCTCAGGTGGGGCCACAGATCTCTCCTCAACCCTCGCCACCCCCTGATGCCCTGACCCAGGAATCTGTTTCTTTTTTCAGAAGGCTCTATCAAGGGTTGCGTTATCCTCTTTAAAAGACAATATCTTTATTCAGCAAACTCAAGAATTCGGCATTGTTTTTGGTTTTGGTCAATCTTTCCAAAAGGGGCTCATAGGCTTCGAGGCCACCACCCAAAGCATCAATCATGCGTCGCAGGGTCCAGAGGCGATTCACAGTCTCCGGGTCCAGCATTAATTCCTGACGTCGCGTGCCGGAGCGCTCAATGTCAAAGGCAGGGAAGATATACCTTTCGGCCAGCTTGCGATTGAGGTGTAATTCCATATTGCCTGTGCCTTTGAATTCCTCGTAGATGACCTCATCCATACGGCTGCCCGTATCAATCAGGCAAGTCGCTATGATGGTCAGGCTCCCTCCTTCCTCGATGTTGCGGGCTGCTCCAAAGAAGCGCTTGGGCGGATAGAGGGCTGCCGGGTCAACGCCTCCGGAGAGGGTACGGCCGCTAGGCGGGACGGTCAGATTGTAAGCCCTGGTCAGGCGGGTGATACCGTCTAAAAGGATAACCACGTCCCGACCACCCTCTACCAGACGCTTAGCCCGTTCCAGGGCCATCTCAGCCACCCGCACCTGATCCTGGACGGGGTCGTCGAAGGTGGCCGCGATGACCTCGGCTTCTACCGAACGGTCCATATCGGTTACTTCTTCAGGGCGCTCACCGATCAGACAGACCATCAGGTGGACGTCGTTGTAATTGGTTGTAATGCCGTTGGCTATCTGTTTGAGTACGGTCGTCTTGCCGGCTTTCGGTGGGGAAACGATAAGCCCACGCTGTCCCCGCCCAATGGGACAGATCAGGTCAATCAGGCGAGTAGCCAGGATATGGGGTTCCGTCTCCAGCTTGAACATCTTCACGGGGAAGATAGGAGTCAGGTTGTCAAAGGAAGGGCGTTTTTTGGCTATTTCAGGATCCAGACCATTGACCGCCTCTACCCGCAACAGACCAAAATATTTTTCCGTCTCCTTGGGCGGGCGGACCTGGCCAATAACCAGGTCACCCGTACGCAGGCCAAAACGGCGGATCTGCGATTGGGAAACGTAGACGTCCTCAGGGCCGGGCAGGAGGTGGTCCGAGCGCAGGAAGCCAATGCCATCTTGGACAATCTCCAAGACCCCGCCTCCGAAAATGTAACCCTGCTGCTCGGCCTGAGCGCGCAATAGCCGAAAGATGAGGTCGTGCTTTTTAAGACGGGTGTAGCCTGACAACCCCATGTCTTTGGCCAATTCCTGGAGTCCATCCAACGTCTTTGTTTCTAATTCGGCGATATTCACTGCTTCTCTCCATATAAAGTTATGTAAGTATAGGGGGATAGGGCAGCACTCTCGTCCCACAGAGGATCAACCATTTAGGAGGTTCCAGGTATGGAACTCACCCTGCTGCCAAAGGCCAGAATAACCAAGGCCCCATCTCGAAGTCACGCGACAATATGCTAAGCCTATTTTCCGCACCCATTGCTATCCAATCCGTCTCCAAAAGCATTTTTGAGAGTTAGAGTAGAGCCTTTAGGCGGGTTTTGGAGCTGGCGCCCCGGCGTAGCCGAAGGCAATGCCTTCGGCTACGCCGGGAGCTCGAATAGAAATTG
>JBBIVD010000178.1:0-3681 GCA_037439925.1 Candidatus Bathyarchaeota archaeon | reverse complement strand
AATTTTCTTGCCATTTTGTCAATATATGTTAATATATATCAAATATTTAAAACTAACGGCAAGAGACTCACCAGAAGAAATGCCAACTTGAAAAGTTTTACACGAAAATGTAAATTTCACACCCTGACGCGTCTGTTTGGCACTCGCCGGAGGAAATACCCCAAAAAATCGCCTATCGCCGCCATATCTGCCTAAAATAGCAAAAAAGAAAGTTTTTTATTGGGCTAAATTTAGTTTTATATGCGCCGAGAGGGTAAGCCGGAAGGGCTTCTAGAACCGGTCTTGGTGGATCCCACTGGTAGGGACATTACAGGACCCGGCCAGGTTCGTAACGTCCCAAACAGCAGGCTGACAGGACTGGTTCGAAAGCTCTCAGTTGGTTACGGCGTGGAGAACTCGAAAGAGCCATCCGCACGATCCGTGAAGGGTCGGAACGATGTGGTTTGGCTGGCTGCCCAAAAGGTGGTCTTGTCAAGCTACATCGCCCGTGATCAATAGAGATGCCCGTGGCCCTTGTCTCGGCGCGCTTTATTTAAACAAAAAAGCAGACCACGTACCTACCAGAGCTAAGACGCCACTCCTGAAAAATTCGGCGGGAACTTATACAAGCGCAAGGAAAATAACAACAGTATGGTGTCTGCTTGGATGTCATCCGAAAATTTGACCCGTGGGGAGACCCGCTCTGCACATGCCCGAAAAAATTAGGGTTCAATCCCTACACCGGTTGCGATTTCAATTGCGTGTACTGCTACATCACTTCCTACATCCCGAGAGCTTTCCGATGCAGAGCGAAGAAAAATTTGATCGCGCGCGTTGAGCGTGACCTAAAGCAGGCGGACAAAAGTCTCCTTATCAGCATGTCAAACAGCAGCGATCCCTACCCGCCGATGGAAGCGAAACTTAAATTAACTCGCTCGTGCCTCGAACTCTTCTTACGCGAAAACCGCCGCGTTCAGATCATCACGAAATCTGACCTAGTCACTCGAGACACCGACCTGCTTCAAAAAATGAGCTGTGTGGTGAGTTTTACTGTAACCACCCTCAACCGCGCGCTGAGCAGAAAACTTGAGCCCGGCGCACCCTCCCCTGAAAGAAGGTTGAGGGCCATGAAGAAACTATCGGACGCCGGCATCCCAACCAGCCTGCGCCTCGACCCCATCATCCCTAATTTGAACGATGTCGAAGTTGAAAAAATTGTGGAAACTGCCGCCGCGCACGGCGCTTCTCACATTACATCTTCTACCTTCAAGCCACGACCCGACAGCTGGCGGCGCGTAGAAAAAATCTTCCCGGAAATTGCGACGGAACTCGAGCCGTTGTATTTCAAGCAGGGAAAACAACACCACAACAGCTGGTATCTGCCGAGAGAGCTGAGGCTTAAACTCATGAAGGCCGTTAGGGAGGCCTGCGACAGAAATCAAATCACCTTCGCCTCATGCCGGGAAGGGCTGCAGGAATTGACAACCGGCGCGAGCTGCGATGGGAGCCACTTAATACTAAAGAAAAAATTCGACTGACTACTTCACGACCTCGCCGGTTTTCATATACCAGAGGTAAAGGTCCAGCTCGCCAAGGGAAACTCCGACGCGCCGCGCAAATTTTCTCAGCTTTTCCTCTATGTCTAAGTAACGCCCGCGAGCCAACGAGCGAGGCGCCTCATCAATCAACTTGTACTCACGCAACACCGACAGAACATGCCGGTCAAGAATCGCCACATCAGTGAAACCCACATTGCGCAGGAAATGTGACGCTTCCTTCCACCCGATCCCTTTTATATTGCTCTGGAGCCACTCACGGGCCTCATGCTCGTCCTTGAAGTTTTTAATGATGGTTTTGATGTTTCTGAACCTGCGCGCCTCGACTATGAAACGCGCTCTGGTGTTCGGGAACCTGTGCCCGAGCTGTCTGAGTTTTTCCCTGAGCTCCTCCTCCGGAAGTTTTAGAAAACCTTCGCTGCCTAGTTCTCGCTGGATCTTGACGCCCAGCTTGGCTGTGGAATTGGCAGTGAGAATGCAGAAGGAGAGCTCGAAAAACCATTCCTTGTTTCCCTTGCGGCCCAGCTCTCTGAACTCTTTTATTCTTTGGAGCACAAGCTGGCCTACCTCGCTTTTCTTTAATTCACTCACTTTACCTGCCAGATCTTCGTTCACGGCCGCACCAATCCCAAGAGCACACAGCGGGATTAATGTGTTGCTACTAAGCTACCACGGGACTCGTCTGTGCATGCACTGGCTGCCACTGCTTAGCGTACCTCAACAGCCCCTGCGCGATTTTTGAAGGCCGCGCCCATTCGAACGCGCGAACATTTTGCGGGCTGGCATCTAGTACCGAAAATCCTTCTAGTTGCCTCGGGTCAACCGGGACCGAAACCAACCCTGTCTCCGGGTGCAGGCTCATCGGCGCCAACAGCAAACCTCGCCTGGCCCGAACCTCTGAAAGGATACAGGTTTTTTCTCCTTGCTTTATTTTTATGGGGGAAGAAACACCGACGACATCAACCGGAAAACGCTCGCGTAAATAGCCACCAATATAACTCGTAAGTTCTTCCTGTAAACCCGCCAGACTGACCACGCCGCCTATCCTTGCTTCGCAGGGGATCATCTCCAACGGCACCACCAAGTCAAAGCCGAGGGCACCGTTATACTTCACCCATGGCTCCGGGGCGCCCGCTTCAGCCAGCGCCTCAAGCACATAAATCGTCACGTCCTTAGCAAACTTCAGCCCACCATACTCCGCTCTAGCCGCCCAGACCAAATCGTGGCCCACCGGGCTTGAAAAATCAAACCCCTGATACCACCAGACAGAACTGTAAAACGCTGACGCACCCAACGCCAGCGCGCGATCTAATTCTTCCTGTCTGTTTAAAACTACGGGGCGCCGTGCTTCGCCCTCTTTGAAATAACGCTGTATGCTCTTGACTCTGTTGTTGTAGAAAGCACCCTCCCGAAAGCTTTCGCTGTTACTGGCATTCGAGAAACCCGTTATGGCCCGTCTCACGTCGGTGCGCAGGTAGTAGTACATGTTCCCCCCATTTGACCCTCGCCGGCTGCTTTTAAGCGGGTTCGGGGGAGGGGGGTCACCGAAAGTATTCTAGAACATTCTTACTTTAAAACAGCCAAATGTTTGTTTTTTGATTCTTCTGGGCGTTATAACTAGAATAATGCTTTCAAAACCTTTATTTGTTAGTTATTTTGTGTTTTATTACTTTGTTTTTCATTTTGGCGTTTATCTGCTCGTATTTTCTTCCCACACCAAACCGAAAGTAATCCGGCACCCCTTCATTTCCGGTGGAGATTTAATAATTATAAAAGGACGAAAAGTTATGTTACATTGAAGGTATAAAATGTCCCAAACGGATTTTGATAATGGCTGGGTTGTCGGTTTTATAGAAAGTGAAGGCGTTTTTACAAAAAACACGATTAAAATAAAGCGCAAAACGAAAAAGGGAGCAATAATATACCATTACACAAACCCTGCATTTTATTTGGTGAGCAAGGACAAAACTGCACTGGAAATTATCAGAGGCCACTTAGGCGCCGGCAAAACCAACCGGCACGGCACGATTTTTCATCTCGATATAAGGAAAAAAAGCGAGGTTCTCAGGCTGGTCGAGTTTTTAGATAGAAAATTTAAGTCAGAGTCTAAGATCCGGCAGTTCGAACAATGGAAGAAGCAGGCGCT
>JBBIVD010000177.1:0-2573 GCA_037439925.1 Candidatus Bathyarchaeota archaeon | reverse complement strand
GACATTTGGGATGCCGCTTTAGCCTTTATTTGAATCGTAACTTTATCTGTGACGTTGGATGCCATGGGATTTTTCAAATGGGCAGCTGTGAAAGTGGTTAAATTGGCTGGTGGAAGCGGTTTAAAACTTTACTTTTACGTTTCCTTACTTACTGCTTGTGTAAGCATACTTTTTGCAAACGACAGCGCCGTACTTATATTAACGCCAATAGTTCTTGAAATTATAAGTCAGTTGAAAATAGATGATAAAGGAAGAGTGGCTTACCTTTTCTCCGCTGGACTTATTGCTGATACCGCTGCAATGCCACTAATCACAAGCAACCCAGTAAACATTGTAAGCGCAGACTTTTTCAAATACAGCTTCATCGATCATCTGATCTTCATGGGTCCAGTAGCCATAACCACCATAATTAGCAGTCTTCTTTTGGTTTATGCCTTTTTTAGAAAAAACGTTCCAAAATCTTATCCGATGGAGCTTGCGGAAATATTAAACGTTGGAGGACAATTGATAACTCCTTCACTTTTAAGGGTAAGCATGGCAACTTTGATTGCAATCGACGTTGGCTATGTTCTAGCTTCCTTAAACAAGCTTCCAGTTTCAATCATCATATGCTCCGGTGCACTGTTTCTCCTAGGGATTTACGTGGCAACTTTAAACAAGCCTTCAATGTTGAAAGAGGAGCGCAAAGGCATAAAAAGCCTAGTAAAGGAGATTAACTAGGACATACTGCTCTTTATGATAAGCATATTCCTAGTTGTCCAAGGATTAAGACACTGGCGCCATAGAATTTTCGCATACCTATTCACGAAAACCCCCCTCTCATTGCCGCAGTTTCTATCCGTGCTCGCATCAAGTATGATTCTAACAATCGGCGCAAGCGCAATGAACAACTGGCCAATGACCATTCTCGGTCTTTTATCGATAAGGCAAGCAGCAAACAGTGTTAGCATGACCAAACAGAGCCTCACAAGCTTGGTATTCTCGAACATTATTGTAAACAACTTGGGGCCGCACTTTTTCCCTTTAGGGTCTTTGGCGATTTCAATGTGGCTTGAAACAATGCGCCGAAAAGACGTTACAATAAGGCTTAAGGATTATTTGAAAGTCGGGTCAGTCCTATCGATACTGGAGGTTACTGTGGCATCCTTGGTCTTGTGGCTGGAACTCACTTTTCTGAATTTAAACTTAAACATTCAACCTTAGCATTACGCAACGTCTTGCTTACTCAACTTGTTTAAAAGCTGACTTTTGTAGAAGAATCTGGTTCCCGTAAGAAAATAGCTGACGGCGGCTGAAACAACAGTTGGGATTATAAAGCCTGGACCCATAGTTTCAGCGACCAAAGTTATGCCTGTCAAAAGGCTTCTGCTTGTTGCAGCAACTACTGCAGCAATTGCCAGTATGACATATAAAACTGGCGACTCAAGTTTCAAAATTTGCGCATAAACGAGTCCAAGCGTGCCGCCAACGTAAAGCGATGGAATGAATACTCCTCCGCTTCCGCGGAAATTCAGCGTTACGCCTGTAGCTACGATTTTAAAATTAAAAGTGCAATGAGTTGTCAAAATCAATTCCTCTAGCTAGGTTGTGGCGATTTTGTCCACAAAATCGCCACAACCTAGCCCAAGTGCTTCTGGGTAAAGAAAGCCTATAGCACCGAGAATTAATCCAGCAAATATGGCCATAAGCCACATTGGAAATCTGCTGGCAAGCTGTTTGCTTAAGGTGTTTGTTCTTTCAATGGTTTCCATGAATGCCAAAGCAACTAGTGCCGCCAGGATTCGTAGAAAGCTGGCATGTATAAGGGTAGGAAGTGTTGGCATAATAAAGATTTGAGTTGGAAAGATGATTTCTGTTCCAAAGGTTATGGCAGACGTAAAATAGGCTGTAATGGAAGCTATGACGCTGGAATAAAAACCTCAGTTTCGACATCTCTCTTGTAAGGGATTTCAAGTGCAAATAATATCCCTGTCAATGGAGCTCTAAAGATCGCTGAAAACCCCCAGCCGCTCCGCACAAAAACAATGTTTTAACATCTTGTTGACTCAACTCTAGCCTTCTGGTGATGAATAAAGAAATTCCTCCGCCTAACAAGAGACTTGGGCCTTCTAATCCAGCACTTCCGCCAAAACTTATGGTTACAGCAGAAGCTAAAGTTCTGCCATGGTAGCCCTCAAGCTAGCAAAGCCGCTCTTGAAATGGTATCTTTCAATTACAAGTTCCGTTCCACAACCGCTCTCTTTGTTTTCCGACAAAAGTCTCATTGTTAGATATCCCCCGAGAAGCGCGACGCTTGCCGACGCTAAAAGAAGCAGAGAATTCCAGTTTACAGTAAGGAATAATGTAAAATTTAGCAATTTGTAAATGCTAGCGAGGAGAAAAACGGCTAATCCGATTATAAAGCCTAAGAGTAAGGGTAACAACCAATATCTAGCAAGTTCAAAGAATCTTTCACGATTCAGCCTCAAATTTTGACTGCTCCTCATCTGTGCTTCGCTCTATTTCTGCTAGTTTTCTGATGTCGCATGTCCCATATTTCTTAGCAGCTATAACTAGCAAAGCTAAAACAATAG
>JBBIVD010000176.1:1372-3276 GCA_037439925.1 Candidatus Bathyarchaeota archaeon | reverse complement strand
GCTCGCTTCGCTCGCGCCCTCGCCCTAATTTATTCGGGAAAACAGACGATTTTATAGCTATTAAAGAGCTTTCAGCTCTTTACTTTTTTTAAATTTTTTTCTATCATAATAAAAGAGGGGGCTTACTATCTAAGAATATTCTATTATTATAATAATAGTATGTCAAGAGAGATTTCGCAAATAGGGAAAAACTTAAAAAAACTGAGGAAACAAAAGGGATTATCACAGGACCGGCTTTCTAAATTAGCCGATGTTTCTTACAACACAGTAATAAAATTAGAATCGGGTGGAATTACAAATCCCACAATTGAAACATTACAAAAATTAGCTAAAGCGCTTGATACTTCTGTTGATGAATTATTAAAATAATTGCCATGGCAATAAAAAAAGAAAAAAATTTTAAAGGCGAAAGAATGCTTGCTAGAGCACAGGATATTAATACCTCTTGGGCATATAAAAAAACTAATAACTTTAATAGGAATGATTTGGTTTTATTAGATAATGTTCAATTTATCTACGAATTAGCTCTTGCTCAATTAGAGCTTCAGGCGCTCGGAGTGGATTTTCAAGTAACCAATGGGTTAAGAGAATTTAAACTCTTAAAAGCAGTTGATTTAAATGAAACTACTAAGAAAACTGCTTATTTTAAGATTGTAGATGGCAGATACACTGATTATTTTCGAATAATCCAAAGAAATATTACTCGCTCTGTGAATCAATACCTAACTCATTGGATTTACCCTTATAAAGGGAAATTTCACCCTCAAATGATTAGGGCGCTGTTAAATATAATTGGTTTAAAAGTTGGAGATACTGTTCTTGATCCATTTATAGGGAGTGGCACTACCGCTATTGAAGCCCAGTTGTTAGGGATTAATTGTATTGGTATTGATATCTCTCCTTTGTGTGTTCTGCAATCAAAAGTCAAAACAGAAAGTATTGAGGTTTTAGATGAAATTTTAAAAATAAAGAGTGAAATATCAAATAAAATCACCCCTTCTCTCTTTAATCCGGGGAATAAGTCATTCTTCGAAGTTATTAATTCTCTACCAAATGAAAAAGTAAGAAATTTTTATAAAATGGCTTATCTTGTGGCTGTAAGTGATAATGCAAGGCGTGGTAGAGAATTTACAAAATCTTTTTACAATAATTTAGATTTAATGATTAAGTCGGTAAGGGATTTCCGGGATATTGTCCAAGAATTAAATCTTGAACTTGGAAACGTAGAAATAAAAATAGGAGATTCTAGAAAATTACCTCTAGAAGATGAGAGCACCGATGGGATAATAACATCTCCTCCCTATTCAATTGCCTTAGATTATGTTTCAAATGATGCCCATGCTTTAAAAGTAATGGGATATGAGCTTCCAGAAATGAGAGAAGAATTTATAGGTGTAAGAGGGAGAGGCCCAGAGAGAATAAATTTATACAATCAAGACATGATGAAAAGTTATGAGGAGATGTATCGGGTGCTTAAACCAACTAAATTTGCGGTAATCGTTATCGGTAATGCTACTTATCTAGGAGATGAAGTCAAAACAGTTAAATTTACAATTGATTATTGTCAAAAGATAGGTTTTAAATTAGTAAAAAATATAGATAAAATAATTTTCGGCCTTTATAATGTGATGCAAAAAGAAAATATTTTGATATTTCAGAAAGTATGACAAACGAACAAGAAAAATACATAAAAGAATTAGAAGAAACAATTTCTCAATTCCTTAAACCATTAAAGAATGTTCCTTTTAAAATTGCCATAAAGGCGATGTCGGGTTGTAAAGTAATTCCATTTGACAAAGATAATCCAGCGGATCAACAACTATTAAAAGATTTAATTGAGGCAACAAAAATCGCCGCGAAAAACGCCAACCAAAGAGGGATATTTACTAGAAGGGAAAACGAGG
>JBBIVD010000176.1:0-1362 GCA_037439925.1 Candidatus Bathyarchaeota archaeon | reverse complement strand
ATATTGAACCATTTATGATTGAGGCTTTAAACAAGGTTGGATTAAAGGCAGATAGACCCGAAACAAAAGAAGGTAAGAAAAAAGCGGTAGGCTATCCAGATATTTTTGTTAAAGATAGAAATGAAAGGCCGAATTATATTGAATGTAAAACATACAATGAGAGAAATTATCAAACAACCCAAAGATCTTTTTATTTCTCGCCGGCAGAAAGGCCAACTGATTTTAAAGTAATTTATGATGCAAGACATATAATAGTTAGTTTTAAGATAGAAAGAGAAGAAAGAGAAGGCAAAAGAGCATTCATTCCCACCTATTGGAAAATATTTACTACAAATAATTTAATCGGACAGATCAAGCACGAATTCAATTCAACAAATCAACAAATGTATAGAGAAGAAGCATTATTAGCAGAGGGTGGAATTGAATAAAATTTATGAAAAATTTATTTTCAGAAAGGTACGGATATCAAAAAGCACATATACTTCAATTAAATGAAGTGCCTAATACATTAAGGAAACGAATTTGGAATTGGTTCCAAAAATGCATTGAAGAGGGGAAAATTCTGATTAAAGATGAGTATGGAAATTTACATATGGATAGAGATAAGATTATAGAAAGAATTTGGGATAAATTTTTAAAAGAAGATTTAAAGGATTTAAAAAATTTCTATTGGATTGAAGAATATATTTAATAATATGTCTTACCGAATTGATGCAATAAGAGATAAATTTTACAACTTAAGATGGTACGAAGTTTATGATTTCATTGAATTTATTAAGAATGAATTTGCTATTGAAGTAGGAAGTATTTCGGATTTAAATAAAATTTTTGAAGAAGAAAGAGCTCCTTATAGAATAATGGGAGATTATGTCGCACCAATTACATCGGATGTCGAAATAAAAGAAATAGAAAAAGCTTTAAATATTTCAGATAAATACCAACCAGTAAAAACCCATTTAAATAAAGCATTAGAATATTACTCTAAAAAGCCAAAACCTGACTCCAAAAATTCTATCAAAGAATCGATAAGTAGTTTAGAGGCATTAGCAAGAATTGTTTGTAATTCTCCTAAAGCCACTCTCGGAGATTTGACAAAGAAATTACCAATCCACCCCGCTTTTAGGACAGCATTAAATAAATTGTACTGTTGGACCTCAGATGAGGGAGGAATAAGACACTCAGAAACGGGTGAGAAAATAGCCTCCAGCGAAGAAGAAGCACGATTTATGTTAGTTACATGTTCTGCGCTTGTAAATTATATTATTGCAAAATGTGGAACTTAGCTAACTAATAAATCTGAAGGTGATAAATTGAAAATAAAGTGGTAAAATAAATATATGCCAATTTTTCAAATTAAAAATA
>JBBIVD010000175.1:0-3402 GCA_037439925.1 Candidatus Bathyarchaeota archaeon | reverse complement strand
TCGAAGGCAGCTGGGGCGCCGGCGAGGAAACGCTGCCATCGCTGCTCCTCGGGTTCTGTGGCTTGATGGGTTTTGCACTCTTCGTCCCAGCTGCTGACGTGGTTTATTCAATTCATCGGACGATCAGAGGAAGGAGAAACTCCTAAACTGTGCACGGCGCTTGGCTCGCTTCGTACATAGCACTGTGGCTGATTGTTGGGCTTCTGTCAGTGATGGTGCTGACGCTCGTGAGCGATCGCTTTAGGGAACCCGACGCGCATCCGGGGACAAAGCGGATCCGCCGATCTGACGACCGTATGCCGGTGGGCGTTCAAGTTCCGGAGCTGCTGGGCACGGATCTGAATGGCAGGACGATAGATCTAGTTCAGTTCCGGGGAGAACCCTTGCTACTGATCTTTCTTTCTCCCTCCCATCAACAGGGGGCTTCAATGTTGCCAGACATTACGAGGATCGCCGAGGGGACGGCACGGAGACTCGTTATCGTGTTAGTCCCCGGAGAGGGGGACCTGGAGGGCATGGTTGGACGGGAGGCGGAGAAGCTCAAGCTGACGACAATAGTGCCGGACAGCCGGAAGTCAATGGCGGACTTCTCCATACCCAGGCTCCCGTTTGCCGTCTCCGTGAACGTGACAGGAGAAGTGGAAGCGAAGGGCGTGATCACAAGCGCGCAAGCGCTAGCCTTGATGGTTTGAATTCAACGCTCGAGAGGCTTGCGGTCGAATACACCTTCAGGCAAGGGAGAGCGTGTGTCTAGGCTCGTGACATGATATTGGTAGGTGGAGAAGGGCTTGCTAGCATCGGACACAACGTATCGAAGGACCCGACCAGAGTCTGGCTCTACCCAGAAATCGAGGACGCCTCCCGACGACTTCTCCTTCGTTGCGACGTGTATCACCTCTGTCCCAGCGATCCGTTCCGGGCCGAGCAAACGGCACTCATAGTATTGAGCATCGCACCACGGGCCACTGAGGGTAAGTAACGAACTGAAATCCTTGTTGACTATGGGGGTATCCACCGCAGGAAATCCACCCTCGGTCCCACTCTGCTCATTATACGTCCAGATCCCTTGATCATCGGCGACCAACTGGATCAATGATCCATCTGTCGCTTCCCAGCAGTCTGGGGTGCCGGAGCCCGAATAGCGTATCCTTACGTGGCTTTGATCCGCCCATGCCTCACCGACAGCGATGCACCGTAATGCGTCTTCTTCTGATCCGACGATGCTGACAAAGGTCAAGTGAAAGTGCCACGCCTTATCAGCGCCGCCCGGTGCTGAATCGGCTCTAACTAGGAACAGGCCTAGGCCGATACCCACCAGGACCGGTGCCAGGAGAAGGAGCTTCCTCTTGCGCGCCCAGCTAGTCATACAGCCATATCCGGCTACCCATGAGGCGGCCATCGGAGTCGATGAAGCCCACTCCGTAGACCGCCTGTTCGACGAACACTGCAGATGGAGCCCAGGTTCGGGCGCCGCCGTCCCGATCAAACACCTCACTCGATTCGGAAAGGTACACGGGGATGTCAACGCCATCATAGAAACCGTTGACGGCGACACCCCAGTTCGCGATCAGGCTTATTGAGCCTGAAAACGAGCGAGTGCTAACGGCGACAGCATCAGCGCGGATCTGTGCCCCCTGAAGGTCTCCGACCACAAGCAGCCTCTCACCCTTTCGAAGGCCGTCGGCCAACGCAACGTTGCCGCCCCGTCGCATGAACTCTTGTCGCGCAACGAGTATCGTGCTCTCTCCATCGGCGTGTCCCACGACGGGGTTTCCCTGGCTGTCTAAGCCGATGAATTCCCCCTCAACTGAATCGAAGGGCCTTCCTGCTAGCTTCTTCGAATGTATTCCGTACCCCGCTGAACTCGATGTCGCACATCCGCTACAAGCATTGGGGCAGACTTGAACCGGGTGTACGCCGCAGGCCAGGCTGCCAGCGATGTACAGGAAATTCGACGGACTTAAATCGATGATACGCGGGAGGGTGTAAGACTGCGAAGGGTCCCCGAAGCAGGGTGGGTTGCCGGTGCCACAGTTCTTCTGCTGGTTGCAGTAGGTATTCGCATCCGGCCCGCAGTTGATAACAGGAACACACACAGAGCGCCCGCCACAGAAGGCGGCGACATTAAAGCAATTGTTGCAGTATGCCCACGGAAGGCTGGTACATTGACTGGCGAAATCGCAGTCGGGATACCCCTCTCTCTTTAGCCGAGGCCACGCACAGAAATTAGCGCTGTCAGGCAGCGGGCCCAAAGCGCAGGACCCGGGATTCGTCTGGGAGTAGTAGCTTGCCATAGCATTATAGCAGCCCCCTCCCCCTCCTCCTCCCATTTGGCACCTCCTTTCAAAGGGCGCCGGTCCTGCCCGGCACTAGAGGTTCGCCGTCGTGAGAAAGACGCCGTCACCGACGGATCCTAGCAAGCGGTATGAGTCCAACTGATCAAGTGGCTGGTCCGTCGCGGCAGCGAGACCGAGTTCCGCACCAGCGGACCAGTAGAAAGCTCCCACTGCCGCAGCGTCGTTAGGAAGGTCTAGAGCCCGGCTGATTTGAGCGGCACGTGCCGTAACAAGTCCCGCCACGACGTGTTGAGCAGCCAATGCCTCCTTCAGGAGGCCGGCAGCCCGCGCCAGTTCTCTCAGCCGAGTTAGCGAGGCAGCTGTGACTGGCCGCGACGATCGGGCGGCCTGCCAGTCCGTCGCCGAAGGCAGGGACTTCGAGCGAGAGATGGACGTCACGAGGGCCGAAAGCGCTGTGCCTCCTTGGAAGGGAGCGAAAAGGGCTCCCGAGCCCGCGGTCAGTACGGAGGGGGCTACTAGCTGCAATGTTGGTAACAAATCCCCATAGCATCCCGTCAGCGCAGCCTCCTTGATCTGTGCAGCAATCTCCCTTATAGCCGTCAGCGTGTCCGTGTAGCCGGCTGCCCGTGCGGCTGCCTCCACGTCAGGCGGGACGAACCCCTGCGTTGCCCCTGCTTCCAGTTCAGAGCCCTCGTTCTGCGCTACCACGCTCAGCCTTTCTCTCAACCAGGCTTCGTTGAACAGGGGGGCCTCGCTGGTTGTCTCCTCCGCGTGAGCCCTTTGAAGCACGCCAAGGAGGGGGAGTTTGATGGAGGCAAGAACAGCCGCCATGAGAGGTAGAAACCTTAAGAAAGCGCGACGGGGAACCCGCATGAGCCACCCCCTTGGTTCAGAAACCCTTGGGCGCTCCCGTTATATTCCTTGATGGAAGAAAAGTCAAGAGCTTTCTCCTTACATACCCGGTGCGCCCCGCGCCATCTGGCGACGGCGCTGCGCCCGGCGCACCGCTCCGCGAAGGCAGACGTCCGCAAGGAAATGCGGCGGATGCTTGGCCAACGTCCAGCCTCGCCAGCACGTGGCAGCCGACTTCCTCATCGGGGCGCAC
>JBBIVD010000174.1:0-2662 GCA_037439925.1 Candidatus Bathyarchaeota archaeon | reverse complement strand
AGGATAGGTCTGGCTACTCCATACTTGTCAGAGGAATGGATGAAATGTGTTGAAGCCTGTTTAGACGAAGGGATAGAGAGGAATGTTGACTCATGGCTTTATGATGAGGATAAGTGGCCCAGCGGTTTTGCCGGAGGTATCGTGACTGCTAAGAGTGATGAATACCGGTCAAGAATGCTTGTGGTAAGAGAGTTTAGGAGAGAGAATTTAGAAAAATGTTTTGCAGATCCCTCTATTCTAGCAGTTTTCGAAGTTAACTTATCCCCTTCAAATTTGATTGAGTCTTTTAAACGTCTCCAGGGTACTGGTGATACTACAGGAAAAGGCAGGATCCTTGGTTTCAAGGTTGAAGTGAGTGAGTGCAGCAACTGGTATAATGGGGAGAGCTATGCTGACCTTCTAAACCCTAGGGTTACTGAAGAATTCCTAAGGGTTACTGTTGACGGATATGCGAAACGCTTCAAGAATGAATTCGGCAAGCATATTCCAGGAATATTTACTGACGAGCCCAACTTCTGCATACGCTGGGGGCCCTCGGAAGAGTTGCCTTGGACAGGAGAGATGGCTGAATACTTTTCCAAGTTAAACGGTTATGATTTGATTGATAAGCTTCCACTCTTGTTCTTCGAGGGAGATGGTTGTAATAAGGTTAGATACGACTTCTGGAGAACCGTTACACGACGCTTCATAGAGTCTTGGACAATACCTTACAGTAGGAAGTGTGATAAATACAGATTGAAGATGACGGGCCATTATCTTTGTGAGGATAATCTTGTGATCCAGACACGTTACATTGGTGCAGCAATGCCTCACTACGAGTACATGCATATTCCTGGCATAGATCACCTTGGCAGAAACATTAATGATGCCTTAACGTTGAAGCAGTGTTCAAGCGTAGCCCATCAGTTTGGAAGAAAAAGAGTTCTCTGCGAAATATTTGGGTGCAGTGGTCACAGTATGACCTTCGAAGACCAAAAATGGATTGCAGACTTTCACTTTGCTCTAGGCATCACCTTTCTCTGCCAACACCTCACGCTCTACACTCAGAAGGGAGATGGTAAGAGAGATTTCCCGCCTACGATAAGCTATCACCAGCCGTATTGGCCGTACTACAGGCTTATGAACGATTATTTTTCAAGAGCAAGCTACCTGTGTTCTCAAGGAAGCTTCTATTCTGATATACTTGTTCTCAACCCGATAGGGAGCGTCTGGGCTACCTACGCACCAAGTCTTGTTGAAAAACATGATTCTGCGCCATGGAAGTATAATGATGCTTTTATCAGGCTCGTTGAAAACCTTCTCATGCTTCACTGGGAGTTTGACATAGGTGATGAAACGATAATGGAAAAACATGTTAAGGTTACTGGTGGAGGAGTAATTAGTGTCAAGGAATCTGCCTACAGGCTTATAATTGTTCCCTCATCACTAACTTGGTCGCGTAGTACTTTTAACATAATGGTTAAATTCCTCAACTCTGGAGGAAAAGCTGTTTTCCTAGGAGATCTGCCTAAACTTATCGACGGGGCTCCTGCTGAAGAAGAGTGGCGGAAAGCATTATCCCATCCGAACGCTATATGCTTACCTGAAAACTTCGAAGCCTTGGATAAGGCTCTCAACAGTGTTTTGCAAAGATCTGCTAGCATCAGGGATGAATCTGGAAACGAGATCAGAGACATTTACATTCACCATAGAGTAGATGGGTCTCAGCACATATACTTCTTTTCAAACAGAAGTAGAAAGCAATACTATAATGCAACGATTGTTTTCAGAGAAAAAGGCGTGGTCAATGAACTGGACATGGCTACCGGAGAAGTCAAGAAGGTTGAGGTCACTCCGTCGAAAAACGGGTTGAAGATTAAGGCATTATTCCCGCCGGTAGGAAGCCACGCTTACCTCTTAGACACGTCTAAGCCAAGCCTGTTTAGGAGAGAAGAAAAACATACGGGCCGGATTGAGGAAAAAGTTGTAAGGCTATCTGACACATGGATGTTTGAAAGATTACATTTAAACTCTTTAACGCTAGATAAATGCCAGTATTCAATTAACGGCGAGGAATGGAGCAACATTATGCCCATTTGGAAGGTGAGGCGTGAGGTGCTTAAGAAAGCGGGTCTTTCACAATATTCCGGTATCCAGCCATGGGTTCTGATTAAAAAAGGCATTACTAGTTCCAGATGCCTTGCTCTAAGCCTACGCACCACCTTTAAATCAGAGTTGAAGACGGGGAGGATTTACCTCGTTTTAGAGAAGGCTTCTCTCTGGAAACTGGCTGTTAACGGCGTTCAAGTGTCTACTGAAACAGGCGAGTGGTATTGGGATAGGCAGATGAGTAAAATAGACATAACTGACTATGTTAAAACTGGTGAAAACACGGTAGAGCTCTCATGCAATTACAGTTTAGAAACCCCCATAGAAGACATCTACATAGTCGGGGAGTTTGCAGTTAAGAAAGCTGACGGGGAGTTCGTTTTGACGGAGGAGCCTGATTTCATAAAGTCAGGGAGCTGGGTTGACCAAGGGTACCCCTTCTACGCTGGCACGATTAGGTATAAGACGATGTTCAGGCTTCCAGAGGAAGCTGGAGGCCAGATCCTCGTTCGTTTCCCGAATGCTAAAGGCACTTTGTTCCTAGTTCACGTGAATCATAAGGGTCCAGTTCCAG
>JBBIVD010000173.1:0-10319 GCA_037439925.1 Candidatus Bathyarchaeota archaeon | reverse complement strand
GAAAAGCTGAGGACTCTGCGCAAGATAGGCCACTCTGTCAAAATAGGGGATAGGGAATAAGGCTGCTCCTCCCTCGGTTGCAGAAGCTATAATCCTAGGCGTGATTATTTCAACGAAATCGTTTTCATGGAAGAAGTCTCTTAAGATTCCTAGAAGAGCACTTTTAACTATAAAGATGCTTCTAACCCTCGGCCTGAAAGCGTCAAGAGGTCTTGCATCTAGCCTGATATCTAGGTTACTCTTTATTCGCTCCGTAGGATCTAGGGGCAATGGGTGTTCAGAAGTGTTTAAGATCTTTATTTCAATAGGGTCTATCTCTAAACCTCGAGGAGCTTGAGGTGTCTTTTTTACTCTTCCACTAACTTCTATTACATCATTAAGCTTTATACTGTCCAACGCGGTTTCAACATTAGGATCAGACTTGTTTTTAACCCACGTTACCTGTACTCTTCCCCAGCGGTCAGCCAGAATAATGAACTTTACTCCGCCGAGGTCTCTTCTATCAAGCGCCCACCCGTAAACCTTAATTATCTTATCCTCGTCCTCGGGCGATATGTCAATACTTCTTTTTCTTTCTTCAAGCATTTTTCATCATTTTCATGAAGTTTGAATCCTAACGTTTATGCCTAGCCTTTTAGCAAGCTTTTCGAGCAACTGGATATGTTTCTCACTCAGCCCCTTCCCCTCTATTGACAGTTTAAACTCAGTCATATTGCTAGGCAACCATACTTTACTCAACTCAACTATCCTAAAGGGGTATACTAGTTCTTCAAGCTTTCTCTTCTGGTCTTTCCTATAGTCCACTACAATTACTTTTTCACTGCCTATGTCGCTCCTAAGTCTTTTAACAAGCTCCTCTCTATCCCTTATTATTCTAACCCCCTCACTATTGCTTAAAATTAGTAAAATATCGCCCTCTCTATACGCTTTTCTAAACTCAATCTTATCGAGTTCACGTACTCTGCCGGATTCCTCCAGCATGATTCTGGATACGGTTAGGTCAAGAGCGTCGTTCTTACCACTATCTACAAGCTCTTTACACTTTTGGCACAGGCTTCCGCTTTTTGCACAGAAATCGCAGAAGGGTATTTTCATATGCTATCTTGGAGCCTGTTAAACACTTTTTAAATCTTCCCCCCCATTGCCAAGTTGCTTCCGTGTCTAACAGACGCGTGTGGTAATGGGTGGTTAACCTTAACCTAAAGTAAACCTTTTAAACACTCTGTTGGAGTAGGGTGCCATATGAAGATAAGTGACCCTGTGCTGATTGAAATAGTTAAGAACCGGAGGCTCCGCTTTATGATATGCAGGAACTGCGGTGCTAGAAATGCTATTGCGGCGAAGAAATGTAGGAAATGCCACAGTAAAAACCTAAGGCCTAAGAGAACGGAGAGAAGGGCTAAGAAAGGATAGAGGAATAAGGATTATTAGAGTCTAAATGAAATAGAAAAGAATATAAAAGAGGCCTATTACAGATAAGACGGGCCGGTCGTTCAGATGGTTAGGACGCTGCCCTCACACGGCAGAGGTCGCCGGTTCGAATATAAATATATAAAACTTGTCGAAAATCCGGCCCGGCCCATCCTAATGGTTTAAACAGCTACATATCGAGACCCTTACTGATATGTGAGATCTAACCTTAGAAAATCAGGTTTCTCAGCTTTTTTAATGGGTTGCGTAATCTACTTTGACAAGTTTCATCATGCCATGAGAAGTTAAATAGTGTAACTATCTCCAATTTTCGGTGCTATTGTATCAAGACCTAAATTATTTCTAGCGTATTTTGCGAGGCTCTCACAGTTATCTGAATCTCCGTGTACTATGAAAGTCTTTTCCGCATTAATCTTCTTCAAAAGCTCTTCAAGCTGGGTCTTATCGCTATGCGAGGACAATTCGAAATGTTTTATTTCAGCCTTGACTTTAACCAGTTTACCGTCAAGCGTTATCAACTTCTTCTCGAGCAGAAGTCTCCCAGGAGTTCCTTCAACCTGGTAGCTGACTAACGCGATAAGGTTTTTATCAGACTTCCCTACTTCCTTCAAGTAGAAGTTTACAGGGCCTCCTTGAAGCATTCCTGCTGGAGTTACAATTACACCCGGTCTCTTTAAGGCCTGCTCTCTCTGTCTCTGAACGTTTATCCATGTTACTTGCGCCGCTGCCTTCTCCAGTAGATCCGGTTCAGACAACCATTCTTGAAATTTAAACAGTATTTCGGTCACCGTCCTAGCCATGCCATCATAGTAAACATCATATGGAAAATTATGTTTAGCAAGTATCGTTATTACTTCCTGCGACCTCCCGAGTCCGAAGGCTGGTACAAGCGCTATGCCGTTTCGTTCAACAACTTCTTTAAGCTTATTTACAAACTTTTCCTCAACTTCCTCCCTTAAAGGATGATTCTTATTTGCATAAGTGCTCTCAACTATCGCTATATCTATCTGGGGGTAGTCTACATCAGCTCCTTTAAGCAAGGTGGTTTTTACAGTGTTAATGTCTCCGGTGTAAAGAATTCTTCGACCTTCAAACTCAAGCATTGCCTGCCCTCCTCCTGGAGTATGACCGGCTGATAGGAAGGTCAGCTTGAAACCGTTTCTAGAAAATTCCTGTTGGTAATCTAGCTTCTTAGACTTTTCTACAAATCTATCTACTTCAAGAACTTCGAATGGAACCAGTCCCTTCGACACCCTGATGAAATCCAGAAGTATGAGTTTCGCTAAAGGTGCTGTTAAACTAGTTAAGAATGATTCTCTTCCTCCACCTATGAAAAATATGGGTGCAGCCCCCACATGGTCTAGATGAGCATGTGTTATAACTATCTCATCCACCTCTTTAGGGGGGATATGTATGGGGTATTTTATTTTCCTTCCGGAAAGCATTACTCCTGCATCTAGGAGAAAACGTATCTCTCTACCTGCTAAATATATGGCGGACCTTCCTACTTCACGGACACCGCCTAGAAATTTTATAAGCATGTCTTAATCCTCTTCCGGAGGGCTTATTTCCCCCTTTTATTTAAAGTTTTAATAAGAGGGGTGAAGACTTACGTAAGAGAGGTTGCTGAAAAGAGTTCTGAAGAATACGGCTGGAACTGCGGATTGCATGCTAATATGTCTACCTGGTATTGGATTGGTAGGTTCCCTTACTGGAGAACTTTTCATAGAGTCGGCTTCTGAAACTTCTCCACTATTAGAGTTTTACCCTGAGTCACTTCTATATGTATCAGTAGCTTCCAAGGAAGGCCTAATATCTCCTCCCAAAATAACTGTTAACAAAATTCGTGTACGTGAAGTTGGAGACTTGATGATTGTTAGAGGATCTTCTCAGCCCACGAGTCAAACCAACCAGTATGAGTTAGCTGAGAAGCTAGTTGAGGCTGCTGAGAACTTTGGAGTAAAACTTGTCATCGGGATTGGAGGATATGCGGTTTCTCAAATAGGCGAAAAAAGAAAAACATATCTTTCCTCATCCGACTGGAGGGTCTCAATAATCGGGGCTTCAGTGGGCTTCCTACCTCTAAGGGGAACCGTTGTCGGGGCTGCTGGCCTAGTTCCAGGCCTTGCAAGCCTGCATGGTTTGAATAGTGCCTGCATACTTGTAGAAACCAGTGGTGAAAGCCCTGATTTGATCGCTGCTAAGACCGCTTATAACAACATAATGGTTTTTCTTAAAAAATATTTTACCGAGTCCCTATAGGCCTTTTAAGCTTCTTCTAAAGTCTCCTTAATGAATTCATTATATATCTCGCTGACTTTTTCTGCTGCGAGACCGCTTCCTTCAATAACACCGTTTTCAGTAACCCTTATTCTGTTCATTACTATTATTACTCCCGCCTCATCATTATACTGAACCATTTTAGGAAATACTCTTTCTATTCTCTCCGCAAGCCTCCTTAAATCAACTACCGCTTTCCTAAGCTCCATCCTCTTAACATTACTGCCGTTAAGTATCATTTTAGGTATCTTCTTACCATCCTTTAGCTCAACATCATTTAAAATCACCGAGAAAGTATCTATGTCTAAAGAAGCCAAAATACCTGAGAACTCCTCCCCGCTTTGAGTAAAGACTGTAACTTTTTTCCCTATTAGGCGATTGACTTCTGTTGTAAACCCTGTCCTCATCATTTTAACCTCATTTTTACACTTCACTCCCTATTTTTAATACTTTCTGAGGCAAGAAATTTACTTTAAGACATAATGTTTTTTCATAGCTGTTTTTATTGTTTGGCGAATATAGTTTTTCGAAGATGCAGCAGGAAACTATTCCAAACGTTGAAACACCTGTTAAATGTCCCAGTTGCAATTCTCCTTTAGTGGGTTCAGGAGATGAACTGGTTTGTAGTAAGTGTGGTTTAGTAATTAACGTTTTAAACAAATATGCTGCTTCTTATGATCAAAATCATACTTTTCAAGACGACTATTGCTATGGAAGTATTATCACAGAAAACAATTTCGCTTCAAATATTTCCCGTATTCAAAGGAACCTTTTTTCTTCAACTAGGAGAAAGGAAAAGGAGTTAAAATGGCTGGTAGATAAGATATGTGACAATTTTCATCTAGGTTACTCCATAAGGCTTTATTCTTATAAGACCGGCCTTATTCTTTTAAATAAATTTCGTTGCAGCAACAAAAAAATTATTTTAGCAGCAATTGCCACATACTCCGTAGTTACTGCATCAAGGTTCTACAATCTTAACATAGTTCCCCAATACAAGAAGATCCAAGCATATTTGCAGGATATAGGTTTCAAGATTAGAACTAGGGACCTGTTTCACGTAATATTCAGTGCAAGGGAAATGGGGCTTGTCGAGGCAAAATGTGAAGCCAGTAAAACGATCAATGAGATAATATCCATGATAATGAAAGGCAATAATCGATTACAGAAACTTAAACCTGAAGAAAGAATAAGGTTTCTCAACAATCTCAGAATCATCTCGATAAGACTCTTCAACGATTTAAAATCCAGGCATTATTATTTCAGAGGTAAAAATCCTACAATATGTCTGGCTTCCTCAATTTATGCTGCATCCAAAGAAGCTTCATCTATTTTAAACATCAAAAACCCCGTGACTCAGAAAGAACTGGCAGGATACATAGGATATGCTGAATACAGCGTCAGAGAAACATATGAAGAGTTATTTGGAAAGAATGCACGTGCTAATCTATAAGCCATCTTCTCAAAGTGTCCTTCTTGCTCTGTGGTTACGTTCAAAGTAAAAAAGCCCTTCCAAATCATTTACATAAGCCTTAACGTCGATTTCTATTAAACAGTTTTCTGTATAATTAATAGTGTAGTTAAAATCGACCAATACCCCGTATTCATTGAAAAATTCTCTGATCTCGAGAACCCTATTCATAAATTCCCCCGCCTCCTCTTCCAATAATTGCTTGAGGATTGTGAAATTTCCTTCTGATGAATAAACACTTCTATCCAAGATGGCGCCAAAACTTTCAAACACGTCACTTATAACGGAATCCGCTAAAAAGGCTTTAGATTTTTGTTTCAAATAGTTTTCCAAGATAATGCTGTCAATGAAGGCTATCACATTTACCGTTAGTAAAATAATCGTGATAAGTGTTAAGGTAGTTATTGGTATCAACCAGGTTTTGATCATTCTTCAACCCCTACAGTAACATACGTAATGTCTTCACTGCTAATCTTAACAACCCTAATATACCGGACTTGTTCAGCCACGATGTTTGAAAAACTCTTGTTTTCGGCAAGCATTCTCCCACTTTTCTCATTAAAAAGTTCTACAGTACACCACCTGACTCCATTAGAATCGAGAAAATCTACTATCTCTTTAAGTATTCTATTGGTATCCTGCGAGTTTTGTCGGCATATTCTGAGTAAATTCGCCTCTACTATTAAATCCCTTTTGACATCATCTAGCAATTCTGCTTTTGATCTTATGCCCTGTGAAACAGTGATTATTAATATTAATAGAAAACTGCTTAAGATTATTGTGAGAGCTCCCTCAAAATACTGCATCTTTCATTTCACCATTTTTTAAAAAATCGATTGTAATAGATATGTTGCTGAAAGTAAGAAGCAAGGCTAGTCCCAACTCAATAATTAATATTAACATTATAAAGGAGGATGCAAAGAAATCCAAAAGCTTATCACTCATCGCTCAGTTAACACAACTTCATTGCCTGAAGTTTTAATTAAATAAGTTTTCCCAGATTCAAGCATTATCTTGTTAAATTTGTATTTTCCTTCTCCCTTAAATATGCAGGCTCCCTCAATCAGGATGTAGTACTCACGATCCTTTAGCAGAATCGAATAGTGGAATAACGGTATGCTTGGGAGGGAAATAGTGAATTCTCCTCCATATTCAGCTGAAAGATCAACATGCTTCTCAATGATCAGTAAGATGCTCTCGGCTACATTGTTTAAGAACTCTTTTCTTAAAATATTAGCTGCATGAAATACTGCGATGCTTACTGCAACTGTCAAGGATATCCATGCCATGTCTTTCAAATGTTCTTCAAGAATTTCATTCAAGCTACTTCACTCCGTTCTTAATAAGTAGCAAGCAACTTAACCACGCTTTCATAGATCTGCTTAAGCATGGGGATTATTTGGTCAGCCAAGTAGGCAATGCTTAAGCCTAGAAATATTATTGAAAGTAGCATTACTAGGCTTTTCTCAATCAGGTTGCTCATAGGCGACCATCTCTACTGTAGTTATTAGTTTATTTTTCATTTTCAACTTCCAATAAATCTCTGTGATGATAGCTTATAATCACCAATATGTTTCGGTATTGGTGAATAAATACCTTACTCGCTGAATTAAAGAATGAGGTTGATTCCCCAAGATGAGTTGCTGATAGGTGCGATACTCCAAGAGATAGATGATTTGAAGATCAATCTAAGCAAGCTTAACAGTAGAATTTTAAACTTGGAGAAAAAGTACCGTGAGTTAAACGAGTTTATAAGGGATGCGTCTAAATGAACTGTTTTCAGCATAGTTCTCTATACACTGATGTTGGAAGAACATGGATTTGGAGCAATATTGGAAGAACTCTTTATTTGTTTTATCCCAGTTACTCTGAGATGAATCCGCAGGTTATCTGCGATATTATGCATAAACTTGTGTATTTTACTCCTCAAAGAGTTCTAATAAGTTTTAAGGATCATTGGTATGATGTCTGCAAAGAGTATCTTGATTCGATGAAAAAATATTCTAGGAAAGCTATGAAGGAAAAAACCGGACTTTATAGAATGCTTTCAGAAAAATATGATACGGCAGATCTTGATTTAAACGATGCTCGTGAAAAGCTTTCTATTCGTCCGTTTTACGGGAGTGTGTATTCAAAGTTAATACTGCAGCTTCCCCTGTCCAGTAGCTTTTTAGTCGAATGCCAGCTTCAAGAACATGAAAAAATCTTAAAAAGAAGAAGCTTAGAAGAACATAATTATGTTTTGGGCCATTTATTTTATGGTATAGATGTTAAAAGGAACTCGTATAGGGTTTCATTTAAAAAAGATGATTTTTTATGGGTTAAAAGAGAGCTTTCAACAATTCTGCGTTTCATCTACTCGGAGAAAATGCTTAGAACCGGAAAGCTTAAGGATATTGTTGAATACCGTTTTAAAGCCGGTTTAAAATTTTTAAAAGTATTAACTTCTGAGGAAATAGATGAGCCGATTAAAAAGTCTCTTGTCAAGCATGCTGTTTACTCCTCGATGGGTCTCTCAAAGATCTATCCTCTAATAAATGATGGCAATGTACAATGTTTCTTCTTGGATGATGTAGGGGAAAAAATTTATGTTGATCATGCTTTTTTCGGAAGACTTAATACAAACCTAATTCTTAAAGAAAAGGATTTTGAGAGTCTTGTAACACTGGTGAAGAGAGAAACTGGTCTTAACCTAGATTATTCTCATCCCTCAATTAAAGCGTCAATAGTTTTCAGTAAGGTGTTAACAAGAGTTTCAATAGATGCTCCGCCTTTAACACTGGGAAGAGGGGTCATAGATGTGCGGAAGCATGTGGTAAACATATTGCCATTAAGAAATCTTTTAGGATCAGAGTATTTCTCAGTAGAGGGTGCAGCCTTTCTCATCTTTGCGATGCTTAACCGTGCTAACATATCCATTATAGGTGAGCCTAACTCCGGTAAAACTTCTCTTCTAAACTTCTTAAGCTATTTCATGCCTTCTTGGTGGCGTAGTACATATAGAAGACGCTCTTGAAACACTTCCACCTAAAATCTTTAACCAGCATAGAGTAGTGTATATTGTTGACCCGTTTGAAAGCGGGGAGAAAGGCAGTACGAAAACACTTGAGATAGTTAAAGTTCTTCACAGAACCCCTTCTTACCTTATACTGGGGGAAATTCAAACAAAGGGTCATGTAAAAGCGATGTTTTACGCTGTCTCCGCTGGACTGAGGGTCATACACACTGCGCATGCATTGAGCAGTAACGGGTTTATTAAAAGGCTTGCAGAGGTCCACAGTATTCCGCGCTTATTAATTTCTGAGCTTGATTTGATAATATTAATGAAGAAGCTCGAGTTAAATAACAGTATCAAACGGTTTATCGGTGAAATAGTTGAAGTAAACCGTGATTCTAGTCTAAATAAACTGTTTTCGAGAAACACCATGTTGGAGGAAATGCGTTGCCAGTCAAGTTTAAAGAATTCAGAAATTTTTGAGAGACTAGCACGTTTAAATTATATCGAAGAAGAAATTCTTTACGATGAATATGAAGCGATTGAGAAGACGATTAGAGAAAACCGTTATTCAGAGAACACAATCGTTAAGAATCTTATTCAAAAAATTCATTTAAGAGTGCTTGGAAAAAGCATGCGAGGTTAATTGGTATGAAGAGGATTAGAGAACTTATAGGGCCAATCTGTTTTTCAACCTTGGTTAAAGCGTTTAGAGCGAGTGAAGAAGCGGTTTATGAGGTGATAACTCCAATTACAGCCGAAATTATTATGGCTGAATCTGCCTACAATAATTTATACAAAACAGTCTACGATGTTTCAAATAAAGACTATAATATCTCTAGGCTCTTGCAGTATTGCCTGAAGCAAAATCTGAACGGTAAAGATATTCGGAAGGAGTTAAATCTGGCTTTACAGAAGTATCCTGATCTACTATCTGCAATCAACCAAGTGGCTCAAAGCAGTTTAAGGCAAACAATAGATCCTGAAAAAACACTAATGCTTTTCAGGATTCTTGAGTCAAAAGCTAGGATGAAGTATCAAGAATACACGTTGAAGCTCAACTCAATAATATCTGCTTTCTTCTTTTATGTGTTTCTTATTCCGACGCCAATAGTATTGGCTTCAAGCCTCTTGCCGCAATATTCGTACATCTTATTCCCCTGTTTCTTCATTAGTAACATGATAATGTTTAGGATATTTTTCAATAAGATAGGGAAGATTAGGAGTGTTCTACTCGGTTGAAAAAAGCATATTTGTTTCTAATAATCGGGTTTGGGATGCTTATGTTTCTAATGCCCTTTTTGAAACTTGGTCTCTACGTTGCAAACTCGATACAGCTTCTCGCCTACACCCTTATATTGACGCGAAGAAAGAAGAGTATGGGTGAAGACTTATCGGAGAAGACTAACTTAACATTAATAGGAAAGATAGCAGATTGTCCTGAAAATTTAAACTTGGAAAACTCCGTTTTTAAAATTTTGTCAGATACAGGGTGGAAAAAAAGTAATCCAGAGATTTTTGAAAAAGCTGTCTACAACAACATAAATGGGCATCCGGTAGAGGAAGCTCTTGATTCTTATTACAGGTTTTCGGATAAGGCAAATAGGCTTTTAATGAGGCTTACCTCAAGTCTTTTCACTAAGGACGCTGTATCTGCAAAAAAAATTTTGGGGAGCTACATAGTTATATTAAGAGAGAATGAAATTTTAAAGAACGAGAGAAAGACCTTGTTCGCAGAAGCAAGGTTCAGGGCCCGAATAATGCTGATTGTCAGTGCCTCCCTAATGGGTTTTCTGTCTGCCGAAAATCCTATTCTCAACATGTCCTCTATGCTTTCGCCGAACCTAGGCTTACAACAGGATCCGTCACAGCTTATTTCCCTGTTCTTATATCTTATAAGTGTTTCAATACTCGTACATCGTTCTTTAGCCTACAAGAGGCTTGTTAAAACATTGCTTTACTCCACGGCAAGCTTTACACTGTCCTTTCTAGTTTTTAGCAATATTATCGGCACATTAATAACCCCCATTTCCAATTAAAGCCATTGGTGCTTATATCAAATTGGCGTCTTATCAATATTGAGGTGATGGAAATCTTGAAGATGAAATTAAAGGGATCGCAGCTCATAGAGGAAGGGTTGCT
>JBBIVD010000172.1:1551-3928 GCA_037439925.1 Candidatus Bathyarchaeota archaeon | reverse complement strand
TGGAACCCTGATGCCTCGGGAACTCTATTGCTTTCCTCGGGCAGAGAAGCATGCAGGCTACGCAGCCGTCAACGCAGTTCTGAGGGTTTACGACCACCGCCTTACCCTCCATCAGCGCGAAAACATTGTGGGGGCAGAACTCTACGCATTTCGGCTTCTCCAGCCCCCTGCAGCCGTCGCAGCGATCTGGAAAGACAACGGGGTACCAGCTTGTGGTCATCGATGCTAAATCAATACCGCTCTTAAAAGTTTTTTAAACATGTTTAGACATAAGGCTTCATGTTAACTTTCCAAGGAGGAAATACATTTATTAATGGGCTTTAAGCAACCAAAAGAGAATGGTGGGATAGAATGAAGCCTGTTTCAACAGTTTCAGGTGTCGGGAAGAATGTTAGGCTGAGAAGGATACTGAAAGACGGGAAGGCTGTTGTCCTAGCCATGGACCACGGTATTGAACACGGGCCGAAGGATTTCATCGAGCCTCATCTAGACCCGAACGTGATTATCGATAAGGTTGCCAAGGCAGGGGTTGACGCCATAATGCTTCCAAGAGGACTAGCCAGATTGACCTGGGAGGCCTGGGCGAACAGGATTCCTCTAATCGTGAAGGTCACTGGAAAGACTTCTCTGAGGCCCAAGGAGGAGCAGTATACTCAGAACCTTATAGCTACTGTTGAGGATGCTGTGGCACTGGGGGCTGAGGCTGTTGCAGCAACCGTCTACTGGGGGTCCCCTGAGGAGGAGTCTATGCTTGAACAATTCACCGAGATCGCTGCGTCGTGTGAGCTTTACGGTATGCCTCTGCTCAACCTTGCCTACCCAAGGGGGCCACACATGGCTAATCAGAACGATGTTGAGATAGTCAGGTATGCGGCGAGGGCTGCTGCAGAGGTTGGTGCCGACCTCATCAAGACCTATTGGACCGGTTCGGAAGAGACTTTCCGAATGGTTGTGAAGGCTACTCCAGTACCGGTTTTAATGTCCGGCGGGGCTAAGACTGAGGAGCCTAGGCAGTTCCTAGAGGTTACGAAGCAGGTTATGAACGCTGGCGGTAAGGGTGTTGTAGTCGGGAGAAACGTTTTCCAGAGGGAGAACGCTACTGAGATGGTTAAGGCGATAATGAAGGTTGTCCACGAGGATGCTTCAATAGAGGAAGCCATGAAACTGCTGAAGTAGAAATACTCCTAAAGTAAAATCACCCCGATTTTTTAAAACAATATTTCACAGCCCTTAGCTTCTAGAGAGAAGCACTACTCCACTAGGCTCAAACTCTCCCCTCTTCACATATCCCGAGGCCTTGGATATTTTTTCAGACAGTGCAGCTATGTCGCTCATCCAAGGCATCGCGTTCTTCGGAAGCCTCGCCTGACTTTCCCCCACCCATTCATATGCTTTCACCTCAACGTGATCAGGATTTGCAATGCTTATCAGCCTAGCATAGCCCTCAGCGTCTGAATCATTAACGTCCTTAACAACGGTTATTCTTAGAACACGCTTGACACTGGTTAGGCTTGAGAGAAGTTCGAGGGATTTGACGAGCCTTTGCCAAGCATCCTTAACCAGTGGTCTAGCAACTTTTTTGAAAACCTCCTCGTTAGAGCCCTGTAGACTTATGTAGAGCTGGTCTGGGAGAGGGTTAAGACTTTCAAATACTTCAGGCATGCTGCCGTTTGTAACAAGGTATGTCACAATTCTTCTTCTCCGTACCTCACCTATAAGCTCACCAAGCCGAGGGTACAGGGTCGGCTCACCTGTCAGGCTGAACGTAACCATGGAGGGTTTAAGCGCCTCCTCGAAAACCTTCGGGTCCACCAAGGGGTTTGCCTTATAGCCTATTAGCAGGCTTCTTCTCAGCCTAACAGCCTCTTCAAGAACATGAGCAGGATCATCCACCTCTGAGAGTTGAGCGGGATACTCCTGCCAAACGTATTCAGGTCTGTCACCCGAGTGAATTCTCCAGCAGTAAGTGCACCTGTAGTTGCAGCCTAGGAAGGGGGTCATCTGCATACACCTGTGGCTCTGAACATTCCCGTACCACAGCTCCTTGTAGCATGCCCTTCCCTGAGTCAATCTCTGCCTGGTCCAGTAGCAGACCTTTACAGCAGAGTGTCTGCCGACTATCCTGTACTGCTGTTTCTCCAGCAGGTTCTTAACATTCTGAGGAAGCATCCGTAAACCTTTTGCGTAAACTGTTTAAAAGTTTATAGAAAAAGCATCGTAGCTCTATTAAGGAAACGAATATTCTGACATCCTCTCTGAAGGATATTAGTCTCTAAACTGTTTTCCGTAATGGATTTACTTTTTCTAGCCCATTGAGCCAGATTTATATAGTTGTAAGCAAAGTATCATACTTATGATACAACGATTCGTGGTAGGG
>JBBIVD010000172.1:0-1541 GCA_037439925.1 Candidatus Bathyarchaeota archaeon | reverse complement strand
AAAGCGAGTTAGATTTTCTTGAGAAATCATATTTTAAGAACTCCACAATTCAGCATTCTCTATGGGAGAAGAAGAACAGGTAAGACGGAGCTAATTAAGAAATTCATAGAAAATAAAAAGGCAGTCTACATCTTATGCACCCGGGATAGTCTGCAAGAAAACGTAAATGAGGTAAAAAGAAAATTCTATGAAGTAATTGGAAAAGAATTTTAAAAAAACTTGATATCAATTCTTTCTTCGATTCATTCAAGTATTTAGTTGATGAGATTGGAGATGAAAAAGTAATAGTTGTCTCAGAGGAGTTTACATATTTGATAGAACTGCAACAAGATAATTTTCATAGAATGTAAATTACAGAATGATGTTAATGCTGAAAAAAATCTTAGAAGAGTTAAAAAAGAAAGCAAGATATGTAAAATGGAACAGAGGGAAGAAAAGAATATTTCGCAATATTCGCTAAAAGCTTCAGGAAAAAATAAGGGAGCCGAATTTGAAACTTTTTGACTTGAAAACATAGCGCACACCGTATTAACCTTGGGTATGAATGCTACGGTTAGATCTCATAGTTTAATCTTGGTGAACTTAGTCACGATAGCAGAGTTATCCGATTCTTAATATTATTGAAACTGCTTCGCTCAGACTTTTTACCGTGAACTCAGCCTCCTCACAGTATGCACCACTTCTTGAAACAAGTATGAATCTCATTCCAGCCTTGCTGGCAGATTCAGCGTCGAAACACGTGTCTCCAACGGCGAAACATTCCTGAGGATTAACCTTTAGCAGCTCCGCCGCCTTCAGAAACACGTCTGGTGCAGGCTTCCTCCTAGAGACTGAGTCTGACCCCACGATCACGTCGACCGATTTTACAATGCCTAAGATAGACAGGTAGCCTTTGAGCCTTTTAGAAGCCTGGGAACTCGCGACCGCTATCTTAAGCCCATTCTCCCTGAGCTTCCTCAAGGATTGCTCAGCGTCTTCGAAAAGCCTGATCCTGCCCACGTATTCGGATTCATATATCTCGTCCTTTATTCTCCTGAGCTCAGCCGCCTTCGCATCATCTCCTCCAGCAATCTTGAGAGAGATCTCTGGGCCGGCTAGCCCAACATACTTCTCAACATCATCCGGAGAGATTTTTATGCCGAGCCTGCTCGCCGCCTTTGCCCAAGCCTCTGAGAGCAGATCAACAGTGTCTGCAAGCGTCCCGTCGAAGTCAAACACCACCGCCTTCATCATTGCTTCTTACCAAACCAGCGATTGCAAAAAGTTTTCCTGAAAGCCTCGTGCTACCACTCTGTGAGTTTACTCACGGTTTCAGCGTCAAGCCTCTTAACAAGTTCGACGACGAGTTTAACAGCGTTCCTCACGTCGCTGAGGCTCATTATTGATGCTGCTGAATGTATGTGTCTAGTTGGCACACCTATTACTAGACTTGGGCAACCAACCTTGTGAATATGAATTCTGCCGGCGTCGGTGCCCCCCTTAGCTACGAGGGAGAGCTGGTAGGGAATGTTGTTCTCCTCTGCAACTCTTATCGCAAGGTC
>JBBIVD010000171.1:0-6655 GCA_037439925.1 Candidatus Bathyarchaeota archaeon | reverse complement strand
AGTTTTCAGTTGTGGACTGCATAAGCTATGGGGCCAACGTCACATTGTCAACGGGCGATGTAGTTCAAATCCACCCAATTGTCCCCAACTTCGTCTGTCCATCTACGACTCCGCCTGAGGGCATAACTGGGCAACTCATCTACGTGGGTGCGGGAAACTTGGCAGACTTCGACGGACTGCCCGTTCAAGGAAGCATAGTCCTCATGGACTGGGAATCGGGATCCTCGTGGCTTACAGCAGCTAAACTCGGAGCTAAAGCAGTGATCTTCCTCCATTCGGATAGAATCGTAGGCTCCTCTTACGCCGCCTATCGCGGCGACACGCCGGAGGCACTGGACAGCGTTAAGGTCACGAAATACCTCTGGCGGACGCCCTTCAACTTCCCACGCTTCTACGTTGATAAAAACGGAACGAAAACGCTCCTAGAGCATTTAGGAGAAGAGGTGCGGCTGGTTTCAACCCAACGCTGGACAGAAGTTACAAGCAGGAACGTGATAGGCTTCATTAAGGGAGATGAGAAGCCTGAAGGCATCGTCGTTCTCAGCTCCTACTATGACTCCTACTCAATGGCTCCGTCAGTAGCCCCAGGCGCCCAAGAAGCCGCAGGAGTCTCAGCCCTACTGGAGCTGGCAAAATACCTCGTGGCAAACAGGCCGCCCATCACAGTGATGATAGTCGCGTATGGAGGACACCATCAAGCTTTAGCGGGCGCATTTGCATTCGCCAACGAATATTATTTCCCCGCACCGAACCAGACTAGGCGTCAGATAGGCGAAAGAATCTGGCGCCAGTTCAACGTTGACATTTCAGCGGGCTCCCGAAGCGTATATTTGGTGTTTCAAGGGGCGGTTCTATCCTCCTATAATATAGGTAAAAGCGTTCTCAGACCGGGAGGTTTAGACTATGAGGACAGAGTGTTGTTGCAGACGCGTCTCTATGAGATTGTTAGGGAATTGAATGATCAGAATCCGAAGAATAGAACTAAGGTGGTAACTCCGTCGACTTTCGAAGCGGGGTACCCTGATGGGGCGCCCTACGATTATTATGGGAGAACTGGCTACACATGGAGCGAAAACATCGCGGAAATGACTATCATACCCAACCTTATGCCTACGAAGGAGTTTCCCTACGATCACGAACCGTGCCTATACATAGGTCCCAGCGGCTGGACATTCACCACTGCCTATGATCCTAGGCCGTACTTCTGGACGCCGTTTGACACCGTCGACAAGCTCGACGAAAACAATTACGAAAACTTGGAGATTCAACTGGAACTTATATACTCGTTAATCGTGAGAACCCTCGATGAATCCCTGACAAAATACAATCCCAACTTCGACTATTCAAAACGAAAGTATCCTTTTGGATACTGGGATAACAGACCGCACTGGGGCACGATCACCGGCAGAGTGGCAGTCTGGAACGAGTCGCGGGCATGGTATGACGACCTGACCGAAGAGAAGCTAGGCGACCTTCCGAACCCGCTTATCTTCTTCCAAGGAGCCAGACCCCTCGACAGAAGGTTCACGTTCGCCACGGACGACGGAACCTTCAAGATCCCGGGCGGAATTCTGTCAAACTACTACCACACCGTCTCCCACACCATGTCTGCTTGGGTCATAGACCCTGAAACTGGGAACGTCGTCTTCGCGCCTGACCATGGAGAACATCGGTACGCAGGGCAAGATCTTCGATTGCCTAGGCAGGCGCCTTATCCGGACTGCATGTACGCCGACATAGGGCCCTTCGTGGTCTTCAACGCATCTACAATCGCCATCTTAGACTTCATTTCGCCGGATAACTTGGGTGTGCCGCAGTCCGAGGCGACTGGAATGTATCTGTCTCCAATCGTATCCGTCTATGAGAGCGGCTCACATCTCACCTGTACAAGCTACGGAATTTGGATCGAGGGCCAAGTTGGAGTGTGCATTGTAGCCGCCAAACCTGATCCAACTCGACCCGTCGAGATCACTATAGGGGCTGCTGGAAGTCGATATCCAGCCGTTGTGTTGGCGAACACGAGTCGGGAGCAGCCGCTTGGAGCGGGTTTCACTCTGAAAGCACGTGAACAGTTAACGATAAACTTCCCAACCCTCAAATACGCCCAAGACTTCTATTATCTGAATGAGGAACGTTTTGACACGTTAAGTCGCTTCGTTAATGTGACTGGGACTCTTGGTTACACTTCTCAATTGCTAAGCGGGGAAGCCATCGACCAGTCCCTTAAGGAGCTTCAGAGCGAAAACCCGAGTTACTCTTGGGCGCAGTATCAATCTGTTAACGCTTGGATTGAGGGTCGGAGGGCGTACCTTTATGCCCGATCATCCATAGAGGGCATGGTCTTTGTGGTGCCCTTCTTCGCCGCCTTACTTGTGCCATTTGTGTTTCTGGCGGAGAAGCTCATCTTTGACCTTCGGGGTTTAAAGAAGATTTTCTCCTTTGTGGGCGTGTTCACCGCCGCTTTCGCTTCTCTCTACCTGCTGCACCCGGGATTCCAGTTGGCCGCAAACTCCGTCTCCATCGTTATAGGCTTCAGCGTCCTCGTCTTGGCTTTCCCAATAGTCTTAATCATCTTCGGAGAGGCTTCCGCCCTCACGCAGGAGCTGAGAGTTAAGGCGGTTGGCATCCATAAGGCGGAGGTCAGCAGAGCGTCCCAAGCCATATTCGCCTTCACAACGGGCATCGAAAACATGAAAAAGAGAAAGCTGAGGACCATACTTACCCTAGTGTCGATAGTCATTATGATATCCGCCCTCGTTGGTTTTACATCCATTTCAACCTTAAGGGTCAGAGTTGAGATGGGCGTACCTGCGGGAAACACGAATCTCTACAAGGGGGTCTACATACATAAGAGCGAGTGGGGCCACGGAAGCTACAACCTCAGGGATTCTGTGCTCAACTTCATAAAAAGCAAGTATGGAGACAATGCCACAATGGCCCCGCGGGCGTGGCTGTACACCCTTTGGCCGAACACCTACGCATATTCATATTACGACATAAGCTTCAACGTTGAATATCAGGAAAAAAGAATCTATTCGAAGGCGCTTCTAGGCCTCACACCGCAGGAGGATCAATTCACGCATATCAGTCAACTCTACCTAAAAGAAGGTGGAAGATGGTTCGAGCCTGGCGACCGCTTCGTCTGTGTTCTAAGCGAGTCGCAAGCCAATAACCTCGGCGTCGGAGTCGGCGACGTCATCACGCTTGAGGGAATACGGTTCACCGTTATAGGAATTGTTAGGGATGAATTAGGAAACCTAATAGAACTTGACGGTGAAGAGTTAACCCCGGTGAAGAGGGACTTTCCTCCAGGCGACGTTAACCCGTGGAATATACATCTTCCCCTCAATGAATCGCTTATAGTCGATTACGAAGATGTGCGTCATCTTGGTGGAGAGATTGCCAGCGTGTCCATGATGTTCGATGATCCCGCTCTGGCAAGAGAGGCAGCCCAGGAATTCGTCGAAGTCTTGCCCGGGTTTATGGCCTTCTCTTGGGACGGTCATGGCGTAAATGGGCACGTGGTGATACATGGGGCGAGGTATCAAACAACGGTCTGGGGCCTTCAGACGCAGGCAATACCCATAGCAATTGTGTCGCTGGCTATTTTCAATTTGGTCTTAGGCTCAGTTTATGAGCGGAGGAGAGAGATCGGAATCTACGGCGTCGTTGGGCTTTCGCCCCTACATGTTTTCGTGCTCTTTCTAGCGGAGACCATCGTGTACGGAGTAATCGGGGGCATCGTCGGTTACCTCGCCGGCATCTTAATGTTCAAAATATACAACCTATTTGGGGGCGCCATAACTATAGAATTCTCTTCGGGCTCAGTGCTGCTCGCCGTAGGAGGCGGAATGTTAGCCACAGTGCTTTCCTCCCTGTACCCCGCTTACATGTCCTCGAAGTTCGTCACTCCAAGCTTCGAGAGAGTCTGGAAAGTGCCTACAGCGCCCGTGGGAGACATATGGGAGCTAACGTTGCCGTTCACGGCGGCATCCAGGGAAGAGGCCAGAGGAATTCTTTCATACTTAGAGGAGTTTATGCAGCAGCATGAAATTCCCGATGCGCCTGTCTTCTCAATAGAAAACATGAGGCATGTGCAGGGCGTGAGGGCCGAGGTTCCGTTCATGGGTCTGTCTATGGAGTGTCGCCTAATGCCATACCAGTTGGGCATCGTCCAGAATTTAGATGTGTTGGCGGCTATGGTGGAGCCTACCCGTTGGGAGATTAGGGTGGTTGTCCGAAGGATTATGGGGGCAATATCTGAGTGGACTAGGCTGAACAGGGACTTGTTTAACGAGTTGAGGGAGCAGCTTCTTCTCTGGAGGACACTGCCCGATAAAGAGAAGGATCGTTACATTAAAATGTCGACTTTCCCTACAGGAGATGAAAGCCCATGACAATTGAAGAAAAGCAGCCCAAAAAATTCAGAAGCGGTTTCACAAAGATTTCATGTCTCTCCGCCATCTACGCCACAGTGATCTTCATACCGGCGCTCATATATCTTGAGTTGATGACGGGCCTGAGCGGTTTCCCCGTAGCATGGTTCACGCTTCTCCTGTGGGTTAAGCTGAGTGAGCTGTCGGGAAGAAAGCTGACCAAGCAGGAAGCCTTCCTTATTTTCACGCTTGCGGGCATCGAGTTTCTGCCGCTTTATTATATACAGAGGGCGTGGTATAGAACCTCGGGAATCGCTGAGTCCTTCGGATTGACAAACGAGTTTCCAAACTGGTGGGTTCCCCCACTTGGAAGCGGAGCCTTCGAGGTGATTGGAGGCGGAGTCCACGGAACTCTGTTCCATCCAGACTGGTTTTTACCCATTACCGTAACGCTTACTTGGCTCGTGATATCCATGTTTCTGTCGATCTCGCTGGGCTACCTCACAAGGGAGATTTTCGTAGAAGAGGAAAGACTTCCCTTCCCAAGGGAGCAGATGAATGCGGTCTCAATAGTCGCTGTTACGGGCGAGGAGCGCCGCCCCCTGAGAATACTGTCTGTTTTCGCAGTAGTCGGCTTCATCTGGGGTTTCTTAGTTTACGCTTCCCCTTTCATTCTCCAAGCTTGGCTGGGCCGCCCAGTTCGGTGGATACCCATCCCTTGGATTGACCTTAACAAACGAGTCCAAGTCTTCTTTCCCGGCGCTATTCTTGGAATATTGACCGACATTATACCCTACGCCGTCGGCCTTGTGATTCCCTTCAATGCGGCGGTAGGCATGGCCGTCGGCTCCCTTGCAGTATACTTCTTCGGCAACTGGCTCACGGTGAAGTATAATCTGTCGCCCACGCCATGGTGGGAGCCAGACATGCCTATCGCCGTGGCTGGGCAGAGGTGCATCCTCTACTTCTGGTCAACAATCGTCATCGGCGTAGGGTTGGCTATGGGCTTAGCTCCGCTGATGCATCGCCCAGGCATACTAAAAAGGGCTTTCTCACGCATGTTACACTCTGCTGGAGGCTCCAAAGAGAGGCTCAGCGACGCTGTGCCCTTCGTAAAGTTCATCCTCCTTCCGCTCATTTTAACAATAGCCGCGGGCACGGCGCTCTTCATAATCCTCGTTCCCCACTTCGTCATGGCCAACCCCTGGATATTGCCCTTCATAATGTTAATGCCCATCGTCACGACGTTGGTCACCGGCCGAATGTGGGCAGAAACTGGGGTCGAAGAGTTTCCCATTGGAAACATGAGGAACATCATGTTCTTGGCGACTGGATACAGAACGGCGGATGCGTGGCTTGCTCCAAGCCCCTTCCAAACCGGCGGCCGCGCTTGGCTGACGAGGTTTAAGTTATCCGAGCTGACCGAAACCACGTCTACGAGCGTTGTGAAGGCATACGTCCTTCTCCTGCCCGTCACAGTTGTGTTCAGCCTCGTCTACATCGACTTGCTCTGGAGGATGGGACCAATTCCCTCTGCTAGGTATCCTGGGGCTGCGGCCATATGGCCCATAGACGTGACCTACACTTCGTTGTGGATTAAGGGCGGAAGAGTTTTCCCTACTACGTGGATACTCTACTCGTTCCTAGGTGGAACCGGAATCTACTTCGCCCTCACTTTTCTGAAGGTCCCCGTGTCCCCCATAGGGATAGGGGTTGGAGTTGGGCAGCTTCCGCCCTACGCGCTGGCATACCTAACAGGCGGAATAGTTGGAAAGATTTTGGAACGCAGGTTCGGCAGGGAAAGGTGGAGCCAACGTAAAATGCTGATGTCCGGAGGCTTAGCCATGGGCGAGGCCATCGCCGTGACGATCAGCGTGGCTGTAGCCATCATTATAAACTCCATTTGGAACCTGCCCTTATAGCGGCAAAGCCGCTCCTAGAAAACAGTTAGGCTGATGGAAAGAATCGAAGTGTATAATGGCATGTTTTCCCCTTTGACGGCGTCTGTCGTATTTAATTATAGAATTTAGTTACTGAAAACTTAAATATCGTTTTTCAATAAAGATTACACGTCTATCAGAAGTGATAGAAAATGAATTATACGAAAAAGATAGGAAAAACCCAAGTGATTCTACTGATAGCAATGCTCATGATCTCCACTGCTACGTTTACCATGCTACCTTCAGCCGCAGCCGCACCCGGAGTCACCCAATACCCGTGGCCACTAGGCGGCCACGACCTCAACCGCACGGGCTACACAGACGCCCCTGCGCCGCATA
>JBBIVD010000170.1:0-5481 GCA_037439925.1 Candidatus Bathyarchaeota archaeon | reverse complement strand
TACCGCTTAGCCGCAAGCCTAGTTGAGTCAATAGGAGACCAATCAACCCAGATCGTCGAAAACGCCATCAGGTTAAGCGGCACCAGACCAACAGAGAAACTTTACCAATTGTTTTCAGAACTCCATAAAATTGCCTACGAGTCCCATGAAAACGCCATGAAAGCACTCTTTTCCCGCGACATTTCCTTAGCGGAATCCATAAGGACAAAAAGAGAAGCCATCGCTTCCATCTTTCACGAAATCGAAACCATCGTTCACGCCCAACCCATCGAGTTCGCCCCCTACATTCTTGCCGCATCTTCCATAAGCCGAATTTACGACTACAGCGTCGACATAGCCGACCTCGGCATGCCAAGACCCACATAAGTAAATACTCTCAACAGCGAAAAGAAAGACAAAACCCTTTTAGACACGGATTCCCCTCAATTGTTGTGGAAAATGCCGGGGAATTCAGCCCGTTGCCAGAGCATAATACGCTCCAACATGGGGTGACAGAGTGGTAATTGTGCTGGCCTCGAGATCTAGCATGTTGAAAAATGGGGTCAGAAGAGTCAGCCAGTGGGCCTTTGCGCCCTCAAGGGTTCAAATCCCTTCCCCGGCGCTATTTTACTAGTAATTTGTGAGCTGATGTAAGAAACCCGAGTATAGAGGAACTATAAGCCCTTTAAATCTAGGGCAAAAATACCGTTGGGATATCAAATTAGCCATTTTCGGTTGTAAGATGGAAGATAAAGTCGGTGGGAAAGATGGCTAAGCGACTGAGCTGAAGATTTCTAGGGCTTCCTTGAGCATTTCGGGTATCGGAAGCTTCGCTGGGCATTTCTCAACGCAGCTCTCGCATTCTATGCACGCATCCGGTTTTACTTTAAGTGAACGATATAATTCAATTCCCATGTATTTGACGTCGTCTGGATATCCCCTATACATATCTAACGCTCTGAAGACTTCTGGTATAATTATGCCTTGGGGGCATGGTTGGCAGTAGTAACATCTGAGACACCTCTGCCCATATCTGAAGGGCTTCCCGAACTCCCCGATCAGTCTTCCTATGAGATTGATTATTTCAGCCCTCTCCTCATCGCTGAGCTTGAGCTTCATATCTCCAACCGGGATGTTCTCTTCTACTTCTCTTATGCGTTGCATACCCGGTATAACTGTTGAGACGTTCTTATTTGAGAGAATCCATCTCAATGACCCTATAACGAGTTGGTCTGGACGGTCCTTCTTTAGGTCCGGTGGGAGGGTTAGGTCACCTCCGCAGAGGGGTTTCATGGCTATGACTCCCATAGCGTTCTCGGCTGCGAGGTCTATTACGCCAGCCACGTTCTCCTGATCAACTGGACTGTAGGCGACCATTATAGTTTCAAACTCGCCGGACTCTATTAGGTCTTTCATGACGTTTATGTCTCTATGGCATGAGACGCCTATATGCTCAATTAGCCCCTTCCTTTTAGCATCTTTCAGAGCTTCAAGTGCCCCGTCGGGTCCCATGACAAGGTTATAGGTGTTCTTATCGCTTACTGTGTGCAGTTGGGCTAGGTCTATGTAGTCTACGTCTAGTTCCTTAAGGCTAGCCTCTATATCCTTTAACGCTCCAGAGTAGTCTCTTTTGGCTGTCTTCGTAGCTATGTAACATTCGTCACGTCGCCCTTTGATGGCTTCACCGATTTTCCTCTCGCTGTCTCGGTAGTTCCTAGCAGTATCGATGAAGTTCACACCTAGATCTAGGGCTCTCCTAACGACTTCAACAGCTTCCTCAAAGGGTATGTTTGGAAGCTTTATGCCTCCAAAGCCTATGATTGAGACTTTTAATCCCGTTTTTCCAAGCGTTCTATACTTCACCGTCCATTACCTTCACATTAAAATCTTGTATCCAATTTTATAGCCGTAGGCATCCTTTAGCCCCTTGACAGCGCTCCTCCTAACCTTCATTGTCGGTTCTATATCTTCTACTAATTTTAAGCATTGTTCTGTCGTGAACGTACTCCTTAGTCCACCTTTAACGCCAATGTCTACTCGCTTCATCTGAGCCGTCAAATGTCCAGAACACGAAAAACCTACGTGTGCAACAAAACATGAAAAATGAAAAATTTAAAATACCGCATAAGATACTTTCGGAACGAGGGGTCTGGTGGAGTTACATGGGAAAACTTTCTACCGTGAAAGACGATCCTAAAACCGTGAAGAAGGAAAGCCCAAAAGTTCTGGAGAAAATCGTATTTAACGTTGAAGATTATGGAGCTATAGGAGACGGCGAGACAAAAAATACTGAAGCGATAAATGAGGCGATCCGATCCTGTGCGGATGCCGGCGGCGGAACCGTCTATTTTCCCGCTGGCAGATACCTAACAGGTCCAATAACGCTTAGAAGCAATGTGACGTTAAACATAAGTGCTGGAGCCACCATTCTGGGAAGCAAAGACCCAGATGATTTTCCCCCAGTTGAAAACATCTCGTCAACGGAACCTAAACTAGTCCATTCGAGTCTGATAGACGGTAAAAAACTATCCAATGTTGCTATTACAGGGGGAGGAACAATCGACGGGCAAGGTCAAGTTTGGTGGGAGCTTTTTAGGGGTAAGCGGCTTTCCTACCCTAGGGGAAAACTGATAGGTCTTCAAGAATGTAAGAACGTGCTTATTAGGGATTTAACATTAAGAAATCCACCGTTTTGGACAGTCGGCCCGATTTTCTGCGAAAACGTCACTATTGATAACCTGACGATATTGAATCCTCCTGACTCCCCTAACACCGATGGTATAAATCCTGACTCCTGCCGTAACGTTCGCATTTCCAATTGTTATGTTGAAGCTGGCGACGACTGCGTGGCAATCAAGTCGGGTAAACAGGATGACCCACGCCGTGTTGGAAAGCCATGCGAAAACGTCACTATAACAAACTGCATTATTGGCCGTGGACATGGCGGCGTGGTTATAGGAAGCGAGATGTCTGGTGGAGTGAAAAACGTGGTGGTTTCAAACTGTGTTTTTAACGATACTGACAGGGGAATCCGAATTAAAACACTTCGAGGACGGGGCGGAGTTGTCGAGGACGTAAAAGTAAATAACATAGTTATGAAGGGTGTCCACTGTCCCTTCGTAATAAACATGCACTACTTCAGCAGTGCAATCACCCCAGCCGATGAAAAAGCGGCATCCGCACCCGGAGGAATACCTATCATTCGAAACATTCACTTTAGTAATATTGCCGTCCATCAAGCCAGAGTGGCAGCCGGTTTTCTTTACGGGTTACCCGACATGCCCATAGAGTCGGTCACGTTCGATAATGTCGTCATCTCAATGGATAAAGAGGCTCCGAAGAATGGGGTTTCGCCTGCAATGGTGCGTGGACCTAAGGAACCCATATGCGAAGGCTTCTTATGTCGAAACGTTAGAGACATCGAATTTAACAACGTGAGGATCGTTACCACTAGGCAAGGCCCAGCTTTTAAGGCGGAAAACGTTGAAGACATTAGGATTAATGGGTTGGACATAAGGAAACCTCCTTCAGATTCGTCGCCTGTAGAATTCAAAAACGTAAAAAACGCGCACATAAGCCGTTGCTCCTTCTAGAAAGGAGTCAATAATTCGTCTGCGGAAATGAAGGCTTAACAAATAAAATGAGCCCATGGTAGCATCGTTAGACTCGAACGGCGTTGCTGTTTGGCGTTAGACTGTTAGGCTGTGTTTTCCCTTCGGATAGGCCTTTTAGTGTCTTCTGATCTTTATGAGGTATATGAGTATGGCAACTATCATCGTCACTGCTATTCCAGCTGTGGCGTAGGGGATAATGTTCAGTGGAGGCTCTTCAACCTTTACTGTTTTCTCCGCGCTTTCCGCCGAGTTCGTTTTCGAGTCGCCTAACCATTTTGCTTTAACTTCAAATGTGCCTACATCTATTGTTGTCCAAATGTAGCTATAGTAGCCGTTCGAGTCGGTTTTGACCGTAGATAATGTCGCCCACGTTCCGCTGGTGCGCCGATATTCAATGGTTACGTTGACGTCTGCTCTTGTCGGCGTTAGAGTTCCAGTTACAGTCACGTTAGAGCCAACGGTGACGATTGTAGGGTCAACGTTGACCGTTATGATGCTACTTAGCTTCCCAACTGTTATGGGCTTTGTGGTGCTGTTGGTTAATCCGCAATTGTCGATCACCGTCAGGTTAACGGTGTAAACGCCCGGTGCCACATAGACATGTGTCACGTTTGGAGTGGTCACGGTGGCGTTCTGACCGTCGCCGAAGTTCCACCTGTAGCTGACTATGGTTCCGTTCGGATCATAGCTGGTTGAGGCATTGAAGGTCACCGTTTCATCTACAGTCGGTGTGCTCGGAGAGTAGGTAAAGGATGCCACAGGAGTTGTCTCCGGTTCAGCCGTGACCTCTTCGTGCGGAAACGGCAAGTAAAAGCTCGGCTGCGTAGCCTGCATGTATCCCATGGTCTCGCACGCCACGCTTGTCCTATAATCCGAGTCATGCATTAGAGTACAAAGGCGCGTAGCAGCCGGAATCGTCGTAATATAAATGCGTAACTCCTTTTTGTCGGCAACGTACCACACCTCCTCACGCCAATCTCCTAAAATATCCCCGTAGCCCATCGGAGCGTTGCGTGACCCCACCGCGCATCCGCTGGCTGTAAATATGTTAACCAGCTTACTTTGGTTATAATCCCATTTGGCAATGTTAGTTCCATCAAGGTGCTCCCGCAGTAGATCCCCGTCCCACCATATAGCAAAGTTACACTTCGAAGGCCTTGGGCCTATCGTCTCTCCTTTAGCGTTGTAGAGATCGCCTACTGAGGCCCAGCACTCTAAGCCTTCGTAGCGAGGATCAATATCGGCGGCGAGTCCTCGTCCTATATCGACATCGCTAAATCCCGGTCCTGACTTGCCCCATATGAGTTCACCCGTTCGTGCATCTCTTAAATGAACACCAAAGTTAGGGGACCTTTCTTGGACGTACCATATCTCCTTTCCCGGAAGCGTGGGATCTATGTCTGTCATGTGCATGCGGTCTCCGTGGCCCTCTCCTGTGATCCACATCGTAGTCCCGTCATCGTCTATGGCGATGCTTCCGTATATTACTTCGTCTTTGCCGTCGTTGTCGACATCTCCTATGCGCACGTTGTGGAAACCGCCGCCTCCTGACGGTTTATACCATCTCCAAGCCTTCGTCAGAAGCCCGTTTCGCCAGTTCCACGCCTCTACGTATATCTTTGTGTAAGTGCCTCGTGCAATAATCAGGCTTGGAAGATGTCCACACAGATAAGCCACCGCCATCAGGTGTCGGTCGACGCGGTTGCCGTAACTGTCTCCCCAGTCAGTTACATTGCCGCGTTCTATCCAGTTTTCTCTTGCAAGTATATTTCCAGTCATACCGTCGAGGATCACGAAATACTCGGGTCCTTCAAGGGCTCGTCCCTCGCTATCCGTGTAATTTGTCCTGCCGTCGCCGTTCCAGTCTTCCTCGTTCTCGCCGATCTTT
>JBBIVD010000169.1:0-2676 GCA_037439925.1 Candidatus Bathyarchaeota archaeon | reverse complement strand
TCTTCACCCATTTGGTGGACGCAGGGGGTAACATCGTAGCCCAGAAAGACAACCCGCCGGTGGATGGATTCTATCCCACGACAAGGTGGGAGGTGGGCGAGATCGTGCGCGACCAATACGATATAATCATTCCCATAGGTACGGCTCCGGGAGAGTACCAGTTCGAAGTAGGAATGTACCTGCCCGAAACGGGAGAGCGATTGGAGGTGCGCGGGGAAGAAGGCCCCTTGCCGGAGAATCGGGTGCTCTTCCCATCCCCCGTAATAATCAGATGAGCTAACCGTTCACCTCAGAGTAGTAGCCCAACCGCGTCGGGCATTGGCGGGCCGGTGGGCTGAACACCCCCCTGAAACCGCCAGCGACCTGGGGGGATAGAGACATCCACCCGGCCTGTAGGTACCAACCATCGTATCAGTCCTTCTAACAGGAACTCGCAGACCTCGTCCAATACTGCGATAGGGCTCAGGCCCGCAGGGGAGTCTAACTCCGCGCAGTCAGGGCTGGCTTCCCACCACCGGCGAACCGCTGCGCAAGCCCCAGTGGGGCTTACTTGCCAAAATGGGCTGTTGAGAGTATAATGCTACCAGGGTGGGGAAGTGTCGGAATGGGCAGACGAGCGTGACTTAGGATCACGTGGAGCAATCCGTGCGAGTTCAAGTCTCGCCTTCCCCATAAATAAGGGCCACTCCTTGGGATAGGAGTGGCCCTCATAATGGCGTCCTTTTCATTCTGGGGCTATGATCGGCAGGGTCTCCACAGCAACGTCCACGTCTATGAACTCGGCCGCTACCCAGCCCTCCTCGCCGCTTGCCAGGCTGACTTTCAGCCATCCGCCTGTCTCATCTCGACCCAGCACGTTGACCTCCTGACCCTCGGCCAGGAGAGTGACCACCTTATAGTCGGCCCCGGGGCCGAATCTCATCCGCAGGCCACCGCCGGTGGTGCGTGCCATAATGGGTACCGCTACCGTGGGCGCCGGAACCGGCGTGGTGGTCGCCCCCGGAGGAATAGTGGGCAAAGGCCCGGCCGTGGGCATCGGCTCAGTTGTTGGGGCAACGACAGGTTCGGGTGTGATCACCGGCACCGCTTTCAAGTTGCCGCCCACATCCACAAACTCTGCGGTTACCCACCCCTCTTCGCCACTGTCCAGAGCAACCTTCACCCAATCCCCCATCTCGTCCCGGCCTAAGACGGTCACCTCATCGCCTGCCGCCAAAAGGGCTCTCACCTCATAAGCGGTTCCGGGGCCAACCCGCACTTGCAGATCATCGCCCGTGATGCGCGCCCGCCCAGGCACAATGAGCGTCACCGCCGACTCAGAGGTCACCGCTGGCGATGGCACCTCAACGCCCAAGGGGGTGGCCGTAGGCCCTACCGTAGCCTCCACCGTCTCGGCAATTCCAGGGGAAGCTCCAGGTGTTGAGGTGAGCAGTCGAGATGGCGACAAAACCAGTGTGGGCTGAGGGGTCACGGGCGGCCTGGCCTCAGGCAGAGGCAAAAGTGCCGCCCAGCCTCGTTCGGACGAACGGATAGTGAGCAACGTAGCCGGTATTGTGATGCCACAGAGCCAGGCCAGCACCAAAAGCAGGAGCAAGAGCCGCAGCTTGCCCCCTGTGCTCAAGGAAACCAACCAGAGGGCGGTCCCCAGCACACTTTCTCTGATCCTTTGGACCACCTTCTGCATTGCGTCTGTCAGGCCAGGTGTCGGTGGGCGCTGAGGTCGCGAGGGTGCCGAAGGAACGGGCCGAGCTTGGGGCTGGGGAGGAGCAGGAGGAGGCACCGGCCGGGTTTCGGGCCGTGTAGGGGCCGGGGGAGGCGCCGGGCGAACTTCAGGCTGCGCAGGGACCTTCCCCTCAACTACGGCTTCCTTTACTCGGGGCACACTCTCAAAACGGGCTACACTGGTCAGGCTTTGGGAGAGAAGTTTGTGTAAGGCCATGCCCAGGCCAGGGTGTCGCAGGGCCAACTCATCCAGATCGGAGCGGCGCAGCATCCAGAGTTTGACCTCTGTCACCGCCCGGACGGTCATCTCTCGCTTCTTGGATGCCAATAGCGCCTGGTCGCCGAATACGTCGTCTCCTTCCAGACGAGTCGTTACTTCCACCTGGCCCGATTCGATCAAGTGTAATGCATCCGTCGGGGACCACTTGACAAAAATCTCTTCGCCCGGCGCAGCCTGTCGCAGCAACAACCGTCCGGCCACTTCTTGCAGGGCCTCATCGGGCAAGTCGGCGAAAAGCGGGAGTTTCCTTAATCCCCTGGTAGATGGGGGCTCCTCCTTTTTCTGCGCACTCAGGTAAGCCTGCAAGAGCTGAGCCTGGTTAGCACCGAGGCCTGGATATTGGAGAGCCAGGTCCTGGAGGGCCTTGCGGCTCAGGGTCCAGGCGATAACGTCAGTCCGCGCCTGAGCCGTGGCCGCAGAAGGATGGCCCGTAATGACCTCCATCTGGCCCAGGGTAGCCCCCTCTGATAATTCTTCACCCACTTCCTTCATCGCCGCCCCAGCGGGGAGCAAACTGACGCAACCGGATTCAATGATGAACATCTTCTCGACCGGGGTGCCGCTGTGGAAGAGGAACTCACCTTGGGGAAATTCCTTGATGCCCAATACATTCACAACGGCGCTCAGTTCCTCGGGGCCCAGATTGGCCAGGAGAGGAAAATGGGCCGCGGGCA
>JBBIVD010000168.1:0-2767 GCA_037439925.1 Candidatus Bathyarchaeota archaeon | reverse complement strand
CCACCCCCTTTCACGCTTTTAGAGCTTTTATAAGTGATTGGTGAAAAGGGCAGCATTCACCTGAAGTTGTCAAAAGGAGCTATGAAATTAAGCTATTTTATGGTGTATTGCAGACAACTCTAGTGTTTCGACGTATTTTTCTCTTTGAGAGGTTCGATTCTTATTTTGAATTCGGTGACTTCGTCGAATTCCTTTTTAATTGTCTGTTCAATTTCGGTTATTATTTTGTCTGCTTCGTAAATCGACAAAGTGTTGCCGTCCAGTTCCACGTGCATGTCTCCAACTATGTATGGTCCGAGTTTCCTAAGCCTAATGCCGTAGACTCCCTTAACTTGAGGCGTGCTCAGGGCATTTTGCTCAATTGCCGCAACGATTTCTGGGCAGGTGCAGGCGTCCATCAGCACAAGAGATGCCTCTTTTATGATCACGTAGGAAACTATGAAAATGAAGATTGCAATTATTATGCCGGCTATGGCGTCGGTTTGTATTATTCCAAAGTAGCGGGATATGGCTATGCCTACGAAGGCGATTATTGAAGTGAGCACGTCTTTGATGGAGCTGAATGCGTCTGTCTTCAAGGCTAGAGAGTCAAGTTTCCTAGCGGCTTCAATTTTATAAAACGAAAGGTATAGAGCCACCATTGTGGCTAAGAACGCTGTGATCAAGGCTGAATCCACGAAGAATAATTCTTTAGGGGAAAGAAGCGTAAGATAGGATTCGTAGAGGATTAGGAACCCGAAGGCGAACATAATAAGCGCGGCTATAATCGAAGATAAGGTTTCCGCTCTGTAATAGCCGAAGTGAAATTTGCCGTCTGGCGCTCTTTTAGTGAACCTTAATCCCAGCCACACTACGAAAGAAACAGTGGCGTCTGCAAAAGAGTGGATGCCGTCGGCGACGAGGGCGACGCTTCCGGAGATAAGTCCCACTAAAACCTCGAGGATGCCCACGCTTACGAGCACACCGAAAGACCTGGCTGCAACCGTGCCGCCCTTTGAAAGTTCACTGCGTTTCAAGACATATCGCAACCATAATTGTCTAAATATCAAATTTTGCGATTCAAAGTGAAGTAGGCTCAAATGGGAGTTTTCTACTCATTACGTAAGCGTCTTCGCCGTCCGCATAGTAGCCCCCTATTGTCCGTAGGATTTTGAAGCCCATCTTTTTGTAAAGGTTCACCGCTGGCATGTTACTTACTCGAACTTCTAGGAAGCATTCTTTCACTTTAGAATGGAGCATGGCACGCATGGCTTCCTGCACTAGGGCTTGTCCGACTCCTTGACGGCGATACTCTGGCAGGACCGCTACGGAAATGATGTGACCCTTCTTCGCTATTCCCAGCCGTTGAAAACTGGATAATCCCATTTCAATTCGGCACATTATGTAGCCTATAACTTCTCCGTTTTCCTCCGCAACAATGAAGGTTTCTGGAAAACGTTCATACAGGTCTACGAAGAAGTAGTTGGTATAATTTTCGGGGAGGCACATACGGTTTATGTTGATTACTTTTTCTAAATCTGCGAGTTTAAACGGTCTCAACGTAAACTTTTTTTGCATAGTCCGCCTCCGCCAAAAGTTTAGTCCACGTATGCAAGTTAAATACTTTAAGTTTATGAATGTAAAATCATTTTATTCTCTTTGCATTATTCTTCTGCGGCTTTGACTACGGGCAACGTGGCGTTCCCGTGGGGTATAACCCAAACTTTCGCGTTATTCCCCGCTATGCTGAAGGCATCTCGCAAAGCGTCGTTAACCGCCCTAGCTGTTCTTAAGTTAAGGGTGTTCACTGCATAGTAGTCAGGCATAACTGAAACAAGGATTATGCTAACCTTCTGTAGGGCTCTCTTCAAATAATAGGCTTTATGACCGCCGAGAATGAAATGCTTCTTCAATTCCTTTTCTATATCCTTCAAATCCTTAAATTTGGTCATCCACTCGTGGAAAACCTCGTGGCCGTGTCCTTCGGGGCATTCCGCTACCAAAACGATGACTCCGCCCCTTTTCACTACGTTTAAGCCGTTGTCAATCGCCATGTACGCATGGTAGAAATCAATGTCGCTCGGGTGTCCCCCCGAACTCGCCACTAGAATTTCAGCCCTACGTTCAACGGGCACCTTATACATTTCGTCTACGAGCTTTACGCCCTCGTAAAAAGCCCGTTCAAGGTCTCCAGCGAAGGCTTTAACCACCTCACGTTTAGCGTTTGTGACAACGTTAAGAATAAAGTCGACTTTAGCCAGCTTCGCCGCTTCAGTCATGTCTTCATGCACCGGATTGCCTTCAAGCACGCCAGTTCTGGATTTAGGATGTAAGAGCATAGCGTGGTTCTTTTGAATTGTCTTAGCGCTGGACACTCCGGGCAAAACGCTTTTTCTGCCGCCTCCATATCCAGCATAATAGTGCAAATTTATGTCTCCTGTGAGAATTTTCACGTCGGCTTCGGCGAAAGTTTTATTCACGTAAACCTTGGTTCCAAAAGACGTCGTGCCGAGGTAAACTTGATCTTCAGATTCAGGGTCATGGTTAATCGCTTTAACTCTTTCGAAGACTTCCTCACCCACAAGCCTTTTCATTTCTTCTTGTTCCACTGCACGGTGGGTGCCGCGTCCAAAAATGACTGTTACATCTTCTTCTTTTACTCCAGCTGAGTTCAGCTCGTTTAAAATTGGCGGGAGCATTAGGTGAGTCGGCGTTGCCCGAGTCGCGTCGTCTACTACTATGGCAACTTTGTCGCCAGACTTTACATTTTCGCTCAGCCGCTTAGTTC
>JBBIVD010000167.1:0-2372 GCA_037439925.1 Candidatus Bathyarchaeota archaeon | reverse complement strand
GTAGGATCCTTTATATCGGAAAGGCAAAGGATATAAAAAAAAGGGTTAACTCATATTTCACACGTCTGCTGGATAATAAGACCCAGATACTTATCAGCCACACTGCAGATATCAGTTATATACCTACCGGATCTTCTATCCAGGCACAACTTTTGGAGGCAAGTTTAATTAAAGAGAATCTACCTCCTTACAATATCTCATTAAAGGATGATAAGTCCTTCCCCTTCATCTGTATTACGGATGAGGATTTCCCCCGTATCTACATCTGCAGGCGCAAGAAAAAAAGTCCAGATGATACCTCCCTTTATCTGGGTCCCTATACCAATGCCAAATTATTGCGTCAGGCATTAAAGGTGGTCCGCAGGGTCTTTGGCTTTCGTTCCTGTAAAAAGATGCCAAAACAGCCCTGTCTTTACGGAAGGCTTAAGCTGTGTCCTTCTTGCTGTACAGGAAAGATAGACTCTCAAAGTTATAAGGAGATCATTAAAGATATAATTCTTTTTTTTAATTCCCGGTATCCTGAATTACTGGATAAACTTACCCGAAAGATGGAGCAATTCGCTAAAGAAAGACGTTTTGAAGAGGCAGCAATGGTAAGGGACCAGATCCGTGCTATCTCCTTACTTCTGAATCCTTCTGCGCCTTTAGGAGAGGAACTGGAGGATCTAAAGAGGCTGCTCCATCTGAAGAATATCCCCTATCGGATTGAGGCATTCGATATCTCCAATTTAGGCGGTCAGGAGGCCACCGCCTCTATGGTGAGTTTTTATCACGGTCTTCCGGATAAGCGCAATTACCGTCGCTTCCGGATTAAGACTGTAGAAGGTATCGATGACTACGCCATGCTCAGGGAGGTCATCCAGAGACGCTATCGCCGATTAATCCGTGAAAATTTAACCCTGCCCGATCTCATCCTCATCGATGGAGGAAGAGGCCACCTTTTAACTGCCAAGAAGACCCTGCAAGAACTGGGGTTATCTATACCTTTATTGAGTATTGCCAAGGAAAAGGAAAATATATATACCCCGCGTAGAAAGGACCCTATAAGTTTAAATTTAAATACACCTGCATTAAACCTTATCCGTAAGATCCGGGATGAGGCGCATCGTTTTGCAATCTCCTATCACCGTATATTGAGAAAAAAGAAACTGTTGGACGGATGAGAATAAGTTCCTTTGCCCTTAAGGTCTATAGAGCAGTTCTGGATATACCTTTGGGTGAGGTGCGTACCTATAAGTGGGTGGCTAAAAAGATAGGTCATCCGCGCGCCTTTAGAGCAGTGGGGCAGGTGCTTAAAAATAATCCCCTCCCTCTGATTATCCCCGTCATCGGGTGATTGCCTCTGATGGCAGATTGGGTGGTTATATCTGGGGAAAAAGACTCAAGAAAAAACTCTTAGATTATGAGAGAAAAATAAAGGAACTGATGGTATAATATATTTATTACAGGAGGCAGATTATGGAATTAAAAAGATATTTTAAAATGATGGTTGAAAAAAATGCCTCGGATCTGTTTTTCCGAGCAGGTTCAAAGGTTGCTCTAAGGATCGATGGAGAAATACAGTATTTGGAGGGCAAAACCTTTACTGCGGAGGAGGTCTTTGCGGAGATAGAGGAATTGACCAATGAGAGACAGAAGGGGTTGCTGGATGAGGATAAGGGAGTGGAACTTACCTATCTTTCCGAGGAACTCGATAGTCGTTTTCGCATCAGTATATTTATCCAGAGAGGATTACCTTCACTGGTAATAAGGAACATATCCCAGCGGATCCGCAGTTTTGAGGAGTTGAACCTGCCAGGGGAGGTTCTAAAGAGACTCTGTGCAGAAAGGAGGGGGTTGGTTCTTCTGGTGGGTAGTGCCGGTTCAGGGAAGTCCACCACCATTGCAAGCATGATTGAGTACATAAATTCTAATTTTCACCGCCACATACTAACTGTTGAGGAGCCCATTGAGTTCGACTTTAAAGATAAGAAGTGCGTGATTAACCAGCGGGAATTAGGTGTAGATGTTGCCTCTTACGAGAGCGCCCTAAAGGGATTTACCTTGCAGAGTCCAGATGTAATTTATATCGGAAATATCCGTGATTACGCAACGATGTCTGCAGCGCTTACTGCTGCCGAAACAGGGGTTCTGGTATTAAGTACCCTTCATACTATAAATGCCTCTCAGACCATTGAGCGGGTGGTGAATTTCTTTCCTCCTTATCAACATCCGGAGATCCGCACCCAGATATCCTATCTCTTGAAGGGGATTATTTCCTTAAGACTAATTCCGCTTAAAGATAGGGTAGGCAGGGTTCCTGTCTGTGAGGTGATGCTGCTTACCCCCACAATCAGCCGGCTTATCCGGGAAGGAAAAACCGACGAGATACC
>JBBIVD010000166.1:0-2220 GCA_037439925.1 Candidatus Bathyarchaeota archaeon | reverse complement strand
AGGGAAACATAGGCAAATTGTTTCGGTCGTCGGCAACTAAAACGCAGTCCTTCGACGACAAGCCCTCATCCTCGAGGATTTTCTTTAAAACAAGCGCCTTACCATTAGGCTTTAGCACATCGCCTCCGATCTCTCCCGTTAAACGCCCGTTAGCCACTCCCAATTCTAAGCCGAAGGCAAAATCTGCTCTTAGTCTAGCTGCCAAGTCTTCGACAAAGTTTTTAGGGAGACCTGAACTTATCAGGGCAGTCCTATATCCCGCCTTCTTCAGTCTCTTAAAAACCTCTTCTGTGCTTGGCATGAGGGGAACCATTTTGTAGAGCTGGAGAAATTCGTCGGCTGAGAGCCCTTTAAAAAGCTTGAAGATTTTCCTAAGCGTGGATTCAAGTGATAATAGTCCAATTTCGTAGAAAATGCCCAACAGAATAATTTTTAGAAACGCCCAGAAGCCAAGCTTCTTTACCGCAACGAAAAGCAGATAACGTCTCTTCGGTAATAGTACGCCTTCTACGTCGAAGATTATCAAGTGTTTCGCCTTAGTCAAGACGCACAACCTCTGTATCATAAAACAAAAAGTGGCTTACTTCTATTTTAGCCATAACCATTTATGGATGAAGATTTTTCTCAAACCAGTCTGCAGTATGCCTTATCACGGTCCACTGCCAATCCCAACGCTTGTAGGTGTGGTCCGCCCCTTCCACAAAGAACTTCTCTTTAGGTTCTCCAGCCGCTTCATAAAGCCTTTCAGCATGCCAAAGGGGCACAACCTCGTCCTTTGTGCCGTGAACAATTAATAATGGTCGAGGCGCAATTCCTGGAACAGCCTCCGTTACGCGGTGTTTGCCTAGGTCCATAAAAAATGCTTTGCCTATGCGGTAGCCGCTGGACAAATCCACATACCCCTGCTCTAACAGCCTATGAGAAAGGTCTGGCTCAACTTGTTTAAAGCCGCTAACGTCTGATGGGGTGCTCCATAAGGAAACAGCCTTTACTCTGGGGTCCTTCGCAGCAGTTAATATTGTGACAACGCCGCCGAGACTAAGCCCATTAACCCCAATTTTATCTTTAACGACCTCTTTTCTTCTTAGAAACCAGTTTATAGCCGTCTTTAAATCTTCAATTTCTCCAGAAATGGTCATGTTTTGGAAAAGTCCTTCACTTTCGCCAGACCCTCGAAAATCGAATCGTAAAACAGCGAAGCCCCTTTCACAGAGGTGCCTAGCCGCATGAACGAAAAGCTGATGCGTCTCAACCCTCGTTCCAGTGAAGCCGTGGCAGAAAATAATTCCAGGAGCCGGAACACGCTTCGGAACATGAAGCACGCCCCAGATTCGCATGTCTTCGCAAATAAAGGAGACGGGTTCTTCAGGCAATTCTGGCACCAAGCAAAAAATATCTCTTATTTGAGACTAAAAGTCTACCTGGTCTCATCATCTTTTAGTAAGTTATAACCTCTATTTTCTCAATTTTTTGAAAATCCGTATCATTGCTAACTATAGTTGTGATGTTTTTGGCTATGGCTGTTCCAGCGATTAATGCGTCTCTATGTTCCAGCGGTTTTCCCCTTTGGGACAGCTCGTGCTGTAGGTTAGAAGTTGCTATTGAAGCTTCAAGGTCAACGGGTAACACTTCGAGGTCTTTGAGAAACATGTCTGTTTCCTTAACTTTTGCGAGTTTCAACGCACCTAGCCTCAGTTCGTAGGCGTTGATGGCCGTCGTATAGAGTTCTGCGCCTCTCCCTTCAAGGTCCTCCGTGACTTGTAAACAACTTTTCTTCTTCCTTAGCAGGTCCACCATGAAAGCGGTGTCTAGGATGACCCTATACACCAACCCCTTTCCCAAGCCTCCCTTATCCCTTTAAAGACCCTTTCGACTTCTGCGTCGTCAAGGTTGCCCCATGAGCCAGCGTGTCTTAATATGCTACCCCTACCCCTTGTGAGGCGAAGGATAGTCTCTGTGAAACTTTCACCACTCCTTTTCGTCTTAACCAATTTTTCGTATGCCTCCTCGCTGATCGTTAAAGTCTTGTGGCCTCCCACATAAATCACCGAAATAATACACTTAAAATACACGCAATTAAACTTATCGCACAAATTACTAACTGATGAGAACACGCCTAACACAGAAAGCATATCGCTGAAAGTCATTACAGTGGCGCCGGGGAATAGGTTTACAACTCGGTTTAAATTCTCGGCGAATTTTTGCTTAGAGAGTAATTAG
>JBBIVD010000165.1:0-2300 GCA_037439925.1 Candidatus Bathyarchaeota archaeon | reverse complement strand
TGGGGTCAGCCTTCAAAACTTGTATCATGGTCTTGGCGGAGCGTAGGTCTTCCATTGTGTCAGTTGGAATAGCCTCGCCCCTCTTTATTAGCTCAGCAAGTAAGTCATTCAGCGCTTTCCACAATTCTTCGTAGCCTATGGTTAAGGCACCATCCAACTTTGAGGCTTAAATCCGTTTAGGGAACAATACGTCGATTACCTTTTTATTTCCTTTCAGTGCTGTGTACTTTGGAATGACTGTGGCTAAAGCCAAGAGCTGTGGATAATTAAGCAGAAACCTCGTACCTCGGAACTCTACATGGAATGACGCATCTAAGGAAGAATAGGTATTATGGTTAGACACTTAAGGCTTCTCGCGCTTCAATCATTTTTAAGAGACCTGTGCTTTGCGCCAATTTGACAATGCCTCCAGCATCGGCTTTTGGCAGAAGAGGCAACCTGAAATCTTCTCTTTTTCTATTTTGAAGCACCGTAATCCTATATGCGTAGCCTGTTCCCAAAATGTTAGAGGCTAACTCCCTATAAACGGCTGGCACAAAACCCTCCTTAACGGCTAAGTTCCTGAGAACTCTTAAGACAGAGGCTAGTTCCACGCCCTGTGGACAACGGTCAGTGCAAGTGAAGCAAGCGGCGCAAAGCCACAACGTATCGCTTGAAAGCACCTTGGACTTCATGCCTAACTGTGCCATTTGAATAATCTGCCTAGGACGATAGGAACGACTGAAACGGGCGATGGGACAACTTGAAGTGCAAGTGCCACATTGAAAACAAATCTTAAGGGTCTCCCCACCAGGAATCGCCATGATTTCGCGTCTAAAATGCGGATCCAACCTTATGGGCTTCGCAATTTCCGCAGAAGCTTCCACACGCTCTGTCAACTAAATCCACCACAGCGCCCTAGAGGTAAAAGCAACGTAAGCCTTTCTTAATAAGATTATGAAATCTCCAAACCTATACGAAAAGGTTTTTAGTTGCGTTTTCCACAAAAAGAGCAAAGTAGGTTTAAGTGTGAGGTGATAAGGTTTGTCCGTGTTCGCGGTGCCAGGAGCTTATGACCGCGCTATAACCGTGTTTTCCCCAGATGGGCGCCTATTTCAAGTTGAATACGCCCTAGAAACAGTAAATCGTGGACCAACCATAGTGGGAGTAGTTTGCCCCGAAGGAGTTGTTTTAGGGGCTGAAGAACGGTTTCAAACAGAATTGCAGGACCCAGATTTCACATGGAAGCTTTACGAGGTGGATGAACACCTAGGAGCAGCAGTCGTTGGACTAGGCTCAGACGCCCGCATCCTAATTGATCAAGCAAGGATATACGCTCAAAGCAACCGATTAATGTATGACGAGCCAATCGACGTGGAAGTGGTTACGAAGCGCATCGGGGACATAGAGCAAATGTACACTCAACATGCGGGAGTTAGACCCTTCGGCGTCTCAATAATCTTCGGTGGCGTAGACAAAAGCGGAAACAGGCTTTTTACAACTGATCCAAGCGGCTCCTATAGGGCTTACAAGGCTGTAGCAGTGGGCGTCGGACGTGAAACAGTGGAGAACATCCTGAAAGAGGAATATCGTGATAACATGAAGCTCGAAGAAGCCATTAAACTTAGCATAAAATGCCTTGTGAAGGCCCTTGAGGCGAGGGGAGAATCGCCGAGGGTTAAAATAGCGGTCATTCCGTCAAAGGTTCCGAAACTTAGGTTCTTGACCGACGATGAGATCAAGGCTTACATGAAGGACATATAGTTCCTAACTTCCAGTCAATAGTTTTATCACCATTTCGCACATAAATAATCAGGTTCATTGAGGCTTTGATATGAGCGAACGTTACACTATTGCACGTTTAACCCATGAGGGAGAGCACTTCGAAATTCTAGTTAAGCCTGACCTCGCCCTCCCGTTCCGAATGGGGAAAATCACGTCGGTTTCTAAAGTGCTCGCTGCAGAAACCATATTTACAGACGCAAACAAAGGGCTGAAAGCGTCGGAAGAAAAACTCAGAAAGGCTTTCGGAACCACGGATGCATTAGAAATAGCTGGCGTAATTCTGAAAAAAGGAACGCTGCAACTGACTACTGAGCAGCGAAGACAACTAACTGAAGAAAAAAGGAAACAAATAATTTACTTCATATCTCGCAATTGCGTCGACCCCAAAACGAACCTTCCGCATCCTCCCATGCGCATAGAACAGGCTATGGAGCAAATCCATTATCCAATCGACCCCTTCAAGGAAGCGGAAGAACAAGCGAGGGACATCATAAAACTTCTGCGTCCCGTCCTACCCATAAAGATGGAGCAAGTTT
>JBBIVD010000164.1:0-2336 GCA_037439925.1 Candidatus Bathyarchaeota archaeon | reverse complement strand
ATTGCAGCAGCGGTTTTTGTGCCATAAAATAGCACGTTGCATGTGTAAAAGCGTCGCTATTTCAACTCGCATGATTGTTAGGAAAGAAATCCAAACAGAAATGAAAGCATGTAGACAGAGAATCAAGGTCTTCGTCCTTGAAAATGTGGCAGTGTCAAGCATGGGGAACTGTGGCACTTAGTTGCATACGACAATGATTACGTGAACTCAAATTTAAGGAATACGTCACGCTGAAAAATTCGTTCAACTATTCAATCTTATACCCTACAACACTGAAGCTAAAAATCGCACGCTCCTAAAGCATGGTCCATTGTGGGGCTTTCACTGGGCTGGCTAAAGTTTCTCTTAAGTAATCGTCTAATGTCTCGCCTGGAACGACTTCTATATTATAGTCCCTAGGGTCTATTGAGTGCTTATAATTTTTGGCTGGGATAACGACTTTCTTGAATCCCCACATTTCCGCCGCCTTTATTTTTTCGTGGAGTCCGCCGACGGCCGTCACTGGTATTGTGTCATCTATGCCGATGTTGATTTCTCCAGTTACGGCGACGTCTTGTCTAATGGGCTTGCCCTCCATTAATGAGCATAGGAGAATAGCCATTGTTACGCCTGCGCTGGGTCCATCGACTCCGTAGGCTTGAGCGAAGTCTATGTGCGTAAAGTAGTCGTGGGCGATGTCGACGCCGTACTTCTGTAAAATTACGCTCCTAACCTTTTCCACGCTGTCCGCGATGAAAAGCTCTTTTCCCTTTTTGGCTATTCCCGTAACTTTGTAGTATTCTCCCGACGGGTCTTTATTCATTTTACTACGTTTTTCCAAAAAGCCTTTAACAATTAGGACATTACCTGTCATTTCTCCGCTGTAGGGGTCAGCTACAACGGCGAGACCGTAAATTTGACCGAGCTTCACTCCTTCAGGCTTAATTTCGAGGAGTTTTCCCCTCTCGCTCATCTGATGCTCTAGTATTTGCTTCTGAATAGTTTTACAGTGTTTTTCTATGGCTTCCTTAACGTGTCTTCTTTCAACCATTTTCAAGCCCTCGTTCATCGCCAACGTAGCTGCGGTTTTCACGATGGCTATCATCGGTCGGAACTTCGTGGTTAAAGTGTCTTTCTTGTTGCTTCGTCTACGTCCTTCATCAATTATTTCCTCGCAGGCTTCTCTGCTGAACGGAATTAGGCGGAACCGTGAAACCTCTTGAGCGATAAACTGAACATATTTGCGGCGGTTTTCAACACTATTCGGCATATCATTATTCATTCTAACTACTTTACCATAACCATAAATTCTGTCCATGAGGGCAGGATGAATTTGCCCAATGCTGTCAAAGTTCCCAGCGCCAACCAAGAAACATAAGCATGGAACCGGCTCTGTTGCAACTGCCATCGCCGCAGTTGCACTTTCATGCCAACGGCTCCTTAGGGTTATTGGCAGTTGACCGTCTTCCAGAACTGTCAGTAACGTTACGGCTTCGTCTTGATTCAGATTCTTTATTTCGTCTATGTAAAGTATGCCGAGATGCGCTCGGTGAACGTCGCCAGCGGTTACTCTCTGATGCTCAGGCGTGCCTAAACCGCCAGTCTGCAACGGGTCCCAAGCGATGCTTCCAAAAAGCTGGGCGGAACCGTGACCAGTGGCGTCGATGAAGGGCGCAACTTTCTTCGAGTTGTCAACTATGAGCTTAGGTGTTTTCGTGGCTTTGGCTCCGCCTATTCCTTTGGCGCCACCTATGACTCCGAAACGCCCGAGGACAACTGTGAAAATTAGGAACATGAGCAATATTCCGGCGGGAAGGAAAGTTGTGCTTCCGATGGAGACGAAGGAGTCTAACAAAAATTTCAGGAAATTTCCTTCATATAAAGATCGAATTGAACCGTAGTAATTGGGGGAGTCGACTGTTGCATTTGTGTCCCAGAGGATTTTCTGTTGCCACAAATAATAGAAGCCAGCGAACATGAAAATGCAGGCTACAACTATCATTAAGTACATGAGAACCTTCATTCCGACCTTTTGGAGGAAAAGTTTCTTGGCTTCTTTCAGCTGCTCCTTGAGAATGACTTTTTTCCCTTCGCCAGCGGGGTGACATGATATTTTAGGTTCGCTTGGAATTAGGTCGTTTTGCCAGCATACTACATCTTGGAGTTGAATGCTGTTTTTCTTGTATAGCTCTGTTAGGTGGGCTGCGAGCGCTCGCCCAATTAGGGATTTGCCAGTTCCAGGGTCTCCTAGCAAAAGAAGGTACGGTCCTGGGGGAACAGTTTTCGTTGTTCGAGGCTTCTCTTTGTTCGGGTCCTTCCACGCCGTGTACCATTTCTCTTTTTCCAGATACTTAAGT
>JBBIVD010000163.1:0-2393 GCA_037439925.1 Candidatus Bathyarchaeota archaeon | reverse complement strand
CAATTATCTGTTGCTTATTTAGGTCCGACGTGAGGGATTTATCTAAAGCCTTTTCCGTATCAGAAAAGCCCATATCCGAAAAAGAAGAAGTTCACATGCCTACATCTACGGTCTATGAGAAACTCGCGGACTTGTACTTAGAGATTTACGGTTTTCATGGGAAGAAAAGGTTAAATAAGAAAATAGAGGCATACGTTAAAAAGGGGCTTACACGAGAAGAAGCCGTCCAAAAAGTAGCAAAAGAAGGAGGATACAAATAAAGGCAACCCACTCCGGCTGCTCTCTGCTATTTTTACAGGGAATCACAACAATAATTAATTGGCGTCAAATTCAATTTCAAGGGTGGTATTCACCATGCAATCGTCTAAACACTCGGGTGTTCATAAAAAGGGGGAATTGTCGCTTTCCGATCTGCTGAAACGGGTGAGGAGCAATCCGGGCTTTCATGAGGTCGGTGCTCTGGGAATTTTCGTTGGTGTGGTGCGAGGTGAGACTCCTCGCGGCGAGAAGGTTACAAAGCTAGAGTTAGAGGCATACCAAGAAAAGGCTGACGAGGTTCTCGACCAAATTTGTAAGGAACTGCAAAAGAAAGCGGGGGTAGTCGACGTGCAGATTCATCATTTTTTGGGTGAATTCGATGTAGGCGATGACCTCGTTTACGTCGTTGTGGCGGGCGTCCACAGACATAACGTTTTCCCAGTTCTAGAAGAGGCAGTGGAACGGTACAAAAAGGGAGCCCCCATATTCAAAAAAGAACATGTCATTAGCGAGAAAGGAGAGAAAAGGTCCTACTGGATTAGTGAACATAAAAACACCTTCTAAGATTTAAATTCCTTAATCGCATGAAAAGAATTAGTTGCGTAACGCGTTTGAAGAAGACTGAAGAAATTGTCCCCCGAGAATGGAGTTAACAATCTTCACAATAGCAGTTGGGATAGTGCTCATTTTTCTCATGGATTTTATTGGTGTTCACCTTCCTTACACAGCAAAATATCTAATCGTAATAATCGCAGTTGCCATTTACGCTTTACTGACAAGGATTAAAGACAGATTTAGACGTGGCAAAATTGAAAAGTCATAATTTAAAAAGATGCGGGTTGGGCTTGAACCCAACGATATTATTTGTGTTGTCTTTCGGAATCATTGCAGAGCCTTCTCGTAATGGATTCGATATGGCTTGAACCCGAATTTTTCATGGAGTTTTTGAGAAGCTGCATTTTCGATTCCAGTTTCAGAGCGGAGTAATGTGGTTCCTCGTTCTTTAGCCAGTTTTTCGATATGGTCCAACATCATAAGCCCAATGCCGCGGCATCGATAATCTGGCGCAACAACAATGTCCCTTATTTCTGCAACGGTCATTTCATAATCATGAACATTCACAAACGTTACCCAGAGATACCCAACTGCGATGCTATTGTCTTCAAGAATCTCGACTATAGTCCTCTTATCTTCAATTGACTTGGCAAAGTCTGACAGGTAAGTCTCGGGCTGTGAAGTAGTTAGCCACTTCTTTCGGTATTCTTCGTATGAATCCATTCTCGCATAAGAAGTTTCACTCTCATAATTTATGAGGCAGTGGAATTCCAGTAATACATGCTTGTCTTTAATGATGTCTATTTTACGATACCGCAACATGGAGTTAAATACCCCCAGCTTTCACCTTGCATTTTGCTAGCTTTCTGCAACAGTGCGGGGGGCGGGACTTGAACCCGCGTAGGCCTACGCCAGAGGATCTTAAGTCCTCCCCCTTCTCCTAGAGGGTGTTCGCCCACTATTTAGACCTGGCTCGGGTACCCCCGCTAAAACATATCAATCAAGCTTTTTCAACTTAAACATTACTAGCCAGCAAATGGGGCAGAACCATACGTAAATCGTTGCCCTTAACAGCTACGCTAGCGCTTTTTTCAACCCTTTCGCTGCATGGATTAAAGGCTATTCCGAGGCCGACAATTTCAAATAGGGGAATTAGGGTTTCGTCGTCGCCTATGGCAGCACACTCTTCCATCCCCACGCCGAACCCTTCCGAAATGCGATGTAAAGCTTTGACCTTGCCATCGAAGGGAACGTTAACCTTAACTTCGCCTGTGAGCAAACCGTTTTTCACAATGAGCTCATTAGCCAAAGAATAGTCGACGCCTATCTCCCTTTCAATTCTGTCCGTGATTAGGGATAAGCCGGCGCTAAGCAGAGCTACTTTCAATCCGCTTTTTCGTAAAGTGCTTATAACCTCCTGTGTTCCTTCAGTGTAGGACATGCAATCAACTATTCGCTGAACTTTATCTAATGATAAGCCTCGCCAGAGGGAAGCGTCAAACCTAGCCCATTCCTCATAGCTTATGACCCCTTTGAAAAACTGTTCAGCATACTTTTCGCCCCTATCCCAAGTGCCCAAA
>JBBIVD010000162.1:0-2395 GCA_037439925.1 Candidatus Bathyarchaeota archaeon | reverse complement strand
CGCCGCCACGGAAATCGCTGAGGTGGTGTTGAGGGGATTGGAGCCCCACCCCATTCTGAGCGCCATGATAAAAGAAGCTCAAGAAACCGTAACTCATGTGCGCGTGTCGAAGGAGTCTCCGCTAGTTGATAAGAGCCTAAGGGACGCAAAGCTTCCAGAGGAAACGGGAATGTGGGTTTTAGCCATAAAAAGAGGGAAAAAATGGATACGTCCCAAGCCCGAAACAGTGATTGAAGCTGGCGACGTTTTAATTGCATCAGGCTACGCTGAAGGAGAGGAAGACCTGAAAAGCTTAGCCTCAGGTAATCGCAATAACTATAAATAAGAGGTTAAACGATTAAATTCAACGCTATAAAGAGGGATATTGTAGTTACGCTGTCTGCCAAGGAGCTTTCTATTGGGATTACGAAATTATCTGGGTCCCAGCCCCTTCTGTAAGTAAGTATGGCTACGGCGTATGAAACGAAAATCATCGGAGACGCAGCTAACACGTTTGTAGCTAAGATTTGCGCCATGAACCTTAGCACGTTGCTTAGGGGCGTTACGCCGTAAAGAGTGGATGAAATCATTGAATATGTAGTGAACAGGATAATTGAGGCGGTCCATGCGCCGAATATTTCACACAGATGTTGTTTAATGGAGAAGAAGGATGGACGAATTACTCCTAATGCCAATTTGGTGGTCGCGGTTGAACCTATGATTGACCCGATGTCTCCCACGGTGTCTATGATTGCAGGATAAACGGTGTAAACCTCGGGTTTCCTACCTATGTTTTCTTTAATCATGCCTAGAGTGGCTCCAGTCACGTTGACGATGAACGCTACAGAAATAAGAGTGAGAAAAAATTCTCGAATGGTTTTTCTGTATACTGTTTCCCCTTTATTTTTCATTATGAAATAAAGTACGATAAGTATGAAAATAGAGTCGATTAACCAAACCGTATATTGCCACAGGGGGTTCGCTGAGAAAAAACTGTTCAGAATCATTATGTAACATATCGTAACTAACACGTCGTCAACCGTGGAGATCACTGGATAAACAACTATGTCTGGGTCTAAGCCGTGTTTAAAGGAAAGCACTGACACAAGTATGGTTATCGGTGAGATGAACACGATGGATAAACCCATCGTTGCGGCAGACACGCTTAATATGGAAAGGCAATCCACAATTGTGGCGTTCCAGAGGAACAAGCCGAAAAGTGAAGCCCAAATTCCTATCATAACGCTGCTTTCAAAAGTTAACGTTATAATCGCATGTAAAAGAACATAAAATTCCCTAGTGTTTCTAGTGAAAGTAGCCCTGACAGTCCCAACGTGAAGAGCCGTGCCCAAGTGCCCAGAGAATAAGCCGCCTATGGCACCTCGAACACTTAAAACACCTGGAAATAGAGCGAGCGCCCAAGGACGAACGGAGAAAATGCCGAAGTAGAGGGCGAGGAGCGATCCAGCCAGTATACCACACAAGTTGAAGGTCATGGAAAAAAGGGATTCGCCTATATTTAGGATTAGCCTGGTGGGCGGCGTCCTCCCTAATGCTTCGGCTGAGCTTCTATCCATTTTCTTTGTCGGTTCCATTTGCCTCGTTGCCTCCGCCCTCTGGGACGCTTCACCCCCGATATTAGACGAGAGGATGCACAGACCTTTCTTAACAGTCTTTCGTTGCTATGGAAAGGTGTCAGCCGAAGAGTAGATAAGGTTTTAAAGTATCTTTTGCAACTTACCCCCTCGAAATGCTTAACCGCATATACCTCAAAATGCCATTTACAATTAGGAAAGGGGGCTTACATGCCTAAACTGAAAGTTTCATTGTTGACTGGACGAACATTAAGTCAAGGTCAAGGAAAAGAATACGGCAAGCTTTCCGAAGAATACTGGAAAAGTGTAGCGATTTGTGAAATCGATCCCGACGACATGAAACGCCTCGAAATTAAGGAAGGGCAAAACGTGAAACTTACCACGGGCTTCGGCTCAGCGGTTGTTAGAGCCGTTAAGTCGGCGAGGGGTCCGCATCCAGGAGTCGTTTTCATTCCTTACGGTCCTTGGGCTAACCTTCTCGTGAATCCCAGAACCCACGGGACAGGCATGCCCTCCTTCAAGGGTTTGTCAGCAGAAATTGAGCCAGCGCCTGGAGAACAGGTGCTAAGCTTAGAGGAATTAATGAAAAAACATTACAAGAGGGAATAAGCATGCCCGTCATTTCTGGAGTCACCTGCCCAGTTTGCGGTTCACTATGCGACGATATTGAATTAACCGTGAAAAATAACGTTATCACCAACGTAAAAAATGCTTGCGCTGTCGGCGAAACGAAATTTTTGAATTATTCTAATCATAGGCGCCTAAAACCGCTCATAAGGAAAAACGGCGAACTAGTCGAGGCGTCGCTGGACGAAGCCATA
>JBBIVD010000161.1:0-2417 GCA_037439925.1 Candidatus Bathyarchaeota archaeon | reverse complement strand
TTTCGAGAAGAGAGGATAAAAGTTGTATCTGACCCCTGAAGAAGAGAAGATTTGCGATGGAGAATATGGCTGGGCATACGAGGTTTCAATGAAAATCCTCGTGCGTTTAGGCGACCTTTTCGGAGCTTCTAGGCTGATATCCATCGAGTCAGCCCACATATCGGGCGTATCTTACAAAACTTTGGGAGACGCCCCAACAGACTTCCTCGAAGCCTTGGCAAAAGCAGGCGGAAAGGCACGCGTGTTCTCGACGCTTAATCCGTCGGGCTTCGATCCAGACCATGCGGATAGAATGGGGATTCCCTCGAGTTATAGAGAGAAGCAGACACGCATACTCGGGCTATACGAGAAAATGTGCGTCAACCCAACGCTAACATGCACTCCATATTATTTACGGGAATTTGGGCAAGGCAGCCATCTCGCTTGGGCGGAGTCGTCCGCGGTGGTTTATGCCAACTCTGTTTTGAACGCTTGGACGAATAGGGAAGGAAGCCCAAGTGCGCTCGCATCCGCCCTCATAGGAAAAACGCCAGATTACGGCGTGCATCAGGCTGAAAACCGTCAGGCAAGCCTTCTAGTTAGGGTGGAATCAAATCTTCGGGACGAAACGGAATTCGGAGCCCTAGGCATCTACGTGGGAAAAATAGCCAAAAACAAAATTCCAATTTTCCAGGGTGTGCCGAAAAAATGCTCAAAAGAAGATTTGAAACAGTTGGGCGCCGCTTTAGCCTCAAGCGGAATGACCCCGATGTTCCATTATGGTAGACCCAAAGGAGAAAAACTCGAAACAGTCTCCGTTGAGCCTAAAGACCTAAAAAACACCGTTGAAAGTCTTTCCACAGCTTCTGAGGCGCCTGACTTAGTTTTTATAGGGTGCCCCCACTGCTCCTTAAGCGAACTTCGAAGCGTAGCCAAAGCCCTTAAAGGCAAGAGGGTGAAAAAGGAAACGAAGCTCTGGGTTTGCACCTCCCGTTACGTCAAGGAAAAAGCAGGAGGCAGCGTAGCCGTCATAGAAAAGGCTGGGGGAAACGTGCTCTGCGGCACATGCGCCGTCGTCACATGGACAAAAAACCTTGGAATAGACACAATCATGACGAACTCCGCTAAGACCGCCTACTATGCGCCTACCTTCAACGGGGCAAACGTGATTTTGGCTCCATTAAAGCGGTGCATCGTTGAGGCTTGCCGTTAGGCTGCGCCTTATGGAAGGGGATGGTATGGTGGCGGAAATTAGGCTTGGGACTTCAGGCTGGGGCTACGAGGAGTGGATCGGCCCCTTCTATGTTAGTCGTGAGAAGAAGTTCAGCGCTTACGCACGGGTTTTTAACACCACAGAAATAGATTCGACTTTTTATCGTTATCCGACGGCTGGACTTATCCACGGGCTGATTAAGGCGTCTCCTAAAGGCTTCGTGTTTTCGGCTAAAATGCCTAATCTCATCACTCATAAGAAAAAGCTAGACCTAGAAAGCGGCGTTAAGGAAGACTTGGATAGGTTTTTAGCCCTCATGAAGCCGATGCTGGAGGCGAAGAAACTCGGTCCCATACTCATTCAGCTTCCTCCAAAATTCGGCTACGACTCCAAGGATAAATTAGCAGACTTCCTTGGGCTTCTTCCCGAAAATTTCAGGTTTGCGGTTGAGTTCCGAGAGAAGTCTTGGCTTCGCCCCGAAACTTGGCGCCTTCTAGAGGAGCATAATGTTGCCTACACCATCGTGGACGAGCCTATGCTCCCGCCGGAAACGGTTTTCACGGCTGACTTCTCATATTTTAGGTGGCATGGAAGAGGAGAACGCCCATGGTTCAACTATAGGTATAGCGAAGAAGAGCTTAGAGAGTGGGTTCCCAAGGTAAAGGAAGCAGAAAAGAAGACAAAGGAAGTGTACGGCTACTTTAACAATCATTTCCACGGATACGCGCCAGAAAACTGTCTACAGCTTCTGGAAATGCTGGGAAAGGCGAACCGTCTACAAACCAAAGTGAGAAAAAAGATTCAAGCCTACATTTCAGCTAAGCAGATGAAGCTGCCAACGGAAAAGGTTCCAACCTCAAGGGATGAAGCTCTCAAGCTTGAGTTGCCGCAGCTCCTCCTCGAGTTTTGTGACAAGGCTAGGATAGACAGGGCGGAAACCATGAGGGAAACTTCAGTCTCTTTCCTACGCACAGCACCCCGACTAGTCAAAGCTTCAGTTAAGGACTACATTGTTGAAATAGACATTGCAAATAAGGCTATTAGGCATGACTGCGAAGACTGGAGAAAAAGAGCCCCAAATAAGGAATTCTGCAAACATGTCGTAAGAGTCTTCCTCTCGCTTCCACTAAAAACCTCCAAGGAAATTCTAGCCGAAATGATAATGGAGAAAGATTTCTGGCGTTTCGAACTACTATCTAAGAATACTCTATAACACGTATCCTAT
>JBBIVD010000160.1:0-2445 GCA_037439925.1 Candidatus Bathyarchaeota archaeon | reverse complement strand
CTGAACCTTAAGCCAGGCTCCCAAAAGTTAATAGAGATGAAAGAAAGGGTGGGCGCAGCGGTTTCAACCCACGCTCTTCCCCTGTATTTATTCAGTGAATATTTAACGGAGACCATCGGCGCCAAAGTGGCTTTGCTCGCAATACAGCCCAAAGACACAGACTTCGGAGAAGGCCTAACTGAAGAACTAAAGGAAGCCGCGAAAAAAGTAACTGGCCTTCTAACAGAGATTCTCTCAAAAGATTTGTCAAGCATTAGTTGAGAGCACGTTGCGGTTAATGGGCTTCATAACTTCCTTAGATTTAACGCCGTTATGCCTAGGCTTCTTTGTTGTTCGTTTATGTAAGTGTCGCTTGTTATAATTGGTAGTTCGTGTAATCTAGCCGTTGCCACATGAAAAGTGTCAAAGTAATGAATTTTCCTCGGTCCGCCATGCCGCATGTAAAGCGTTAAGGCGCTTATGGCAATCGCGCAAGTTACTGGTAAGGGCTCATGGGGTATCGAAGCAATGGCTGTGAGAACTTGGATGGCTTCTCCGAGCTCCATTCCCTTTGAGCGCAAACCAGAAACCACGTCGTCATATAACATAGACGACACGAAGGCTTCTAATCTGTCTTCTACTATGGATTTTATAACCTTCTCCGCATGATCCGCGAGTTCATCGCCCTTAATGTAGGATATGAAGACGTCAGCGTCCAGAAGGAATTTACCTTTCAACTCTTTTGGATACAAATTCTTCGCCAGCCTCTTCGAGTTCCTCTATGCTCCAAGGAATTTCAAGCGAACCCTTCAGTTTTAATGGGTCTATAAGTGGAATCAACCTCACGGAGTTTCCCTCGAAAACAATCAAAAATCTCGTAGCCTTAAGCTTGGCTCTCACCTCAGCTGGAAGCGTTAACCTACCCCTTGAACTCAATGTTACCACGGTCATGTTTATACCCACTAAATTCATATTTTGCCCAATAATATAAATATTGCCCATAAAAACATATTTATGGGGCAAACTAACGTTAACCGCCAACTCCAAATTGTGAGAATTCATAGAGATTTGAAATTGCGAGGCATAAAAAATCCAAAGCAAGGAGTTTGAAAGGACTTTTCTCGGTCGCGAGTGTGTTTTGCTGCTAATTAGGTGTGGATGGCTACAAACTTTTCTATCGACCTGTCGTAGGTTTTCTCAATTTGTGGTGGAAATAGGCATCCTGGAAGCTCATTTCTCTTTCTATGATAGCGTATACATTCGCAGCATTTGCCCTTTCTTTCGCAGTAGGAGTAGGTGCATCCGCAGTCCTTCAGATTTGTTTCCAAGTTCGGGCACTTAGACAACTTGTCTCACCCCTCCCCTTTTAGCAGGAAGCAAAATGTCTTTATAATTCCTATTTAATTATTTCTGCTAAGTTTGGGAGTGATGGAGGCGATGACTGAACTCGGTAAGAAAATCAGATTGGACAGAATAATGAACCGAAACACGAAGAGAACTGTGATAATACCCATGGACCACGGCATAACTGTGGGTCCCATAAAAGGACTGCAGGACATGAGGGAAACAGTTAACAAAGTCGCCGAAGGAGGCGCCAACGCAGTTTTATTGCATAAGGGAATAATCAGGGCTGGCTATAGGGGCTATGGGAAAGACATAGGGCTCGTCATGCATTTGTCGGGCAGCACCGCGTTGGGACCAGACCCTGACGATAAGGTGCTCGTGGCAGACGTAGAAGAAGCCATAAAACTCGGAGCTGACGCAGTTTCAATCCACATAAACGTGGGGTCGGAGACAGAGCCCGAGCAGTTGAAGGCCCTTGGGCTCACAGCTAAAGTATGCGACGAGTGGGGCATGCCTCTCCTAGCCATGATGTATCCGAGAGGCAAGAAAATAAAGGATCAGTATGACGTGGAGTATGTTAAGCATGCTGCACGCATTGGAGCGGAACTCGGGGCAGACATCATAAAGACCAATTATACGGGAAGCCCAAACACGTTCAGGGAAGTAGTCAAAGGATGTCCAGTTCCAGTAGTTATGGCTGGAGGACCGAAAACAGAAACCGACGAGGAATTCTGCCAAATGGTCTACGATTCTGTGCAGGCGGGAGGAGCAGGCGTCGCAGCGGGAAGAAACGTTTTCCAACATGAACGCCCAACTGATATGGTTAGGGTAATATGCGGCATCGTCCACGAGGGACTCGACGTCAAAACAGCCCTGAAAAAATACATGAAATAGTTGCGCCTAATCAGTAAATGCTCTTATTTATGGCGAACTTCTATTAAGTAATTTTCACAGCTTGGAAGGATGCGATGACATTGTTAGTTATAGGTGGGTCTGCGTCTTGGGCATTAGCGGAGAAAGTAGCTCAGAAATTAGGCGTAGCTACGTCTAAACTCGAAGTTAGGCGTTTCACCGATGGAGAGAAATACCTGCGAGTTTTAGATGACGTAAGCGGGAAAGAAG
>JBBIVD010000159.1:0-2485 GCA_037439925.1 Candidatus Bathyarchaeota archaeon | reverse complement strand
ACACTGTTTACGTGGGGAACAAACCTTCTATGGCATATGTCATGGCTGCCCTTTTCCAACTGCAGCAGGGAACAAAGGAACTTACATTCAAGGCACGGGGTCGAGCAATTTCAAGAGCGGTTGACGTGGTAGAAATCACCCGCCGACGCTTCATGAAAGACGAACTAGCTGTTAAGGACATAAAGATCGGCACAGAAACCGTTGGCGAAGAGGGAGATCAGAGAAACGTTTCAACAATCGAGGTAACGCTCGAAAGAGCAAGCTAAAAATAAGCAGAAGAAATCTTGTAAAACGCAGAAAACAGCCAGTAAAGAAGCCCGCGAGGAGAAACTAGCGAGAGCTATAATACCCGCTTATTTTTCTATATAAATCCTCTTACTGAAAAGAGAATTTAGATGAGGAAACAAAAAGGAGAGAGAATATTAGTGGGTTTAGCGGATGAACTTATGCCTTTTGAGTTATCTCCTTGATTACTCCAGCGGCTATCGTTCTTCCCATGTCACGCACTGCGAAGCGACCCAGTTCGGGAAACTCGGCGTAAACTTCGACGGAAATAGGCTGAAGTGGCTCAAATCGGACGAGTGCTCCGTCTCCTGTCTTTAGGAAAGCTGGTTTCTCTTCGACAATCCTTCCTGTTCTAGGGTCGATTTTATTGATCAGCTCTTTAAACTGACATGCAACCTGAGCCGTGTGGGCATGCAGCACAGGCGTGTATCCCGCTGCAATGGCTGTTGGATGATAAATCACAATTATTTGCCCGATGAACTCCTTTGCAACTGTTGGCGGCTTATCTACTGGTCCGCAGACGTCTCCCCTTTTGATGTCTTTCTTGTCCACGCCTCGAACGTTGAATCCGATGTTGTCACCTGGCTCCGCCTTTGGAATCCTTACGTGGTGGGTTTCAATGGATTTGACCTCTCCCTTAACACCAGACGGCATGAATATAACGGTGTCGCCTTCTTTCAGCACGCCTGTTTCCACTCGCCCAACTGGAACGGTTCCAACGCCGGTGATGGTGTAAACGTCCTGTACTGGGAGGCGAAGCGGCTTCTCAATGGGCTTGGGTCGTGTTTCAAAGGTGTCTAGTGCCTGGAATAGGGTCGGTCCCTTGTACCAAGGCATTTTTTCACTAGGCTTGTAGAGGTTGTCTCCTGTCCATCCGGATGTAGGAACAAACGGGATTTTTTCAACTTTGTATCCAACTGTCTTAAGCATTCGAGAAACTTCGTTCTTGATTTCCTCGTATCTCTCTTTGCTCCAGTTCACTGAAGGATCGTCCATTTTGTTCACTGCGACCACTAGTTGGTTTATCCCAAGCGTGAAAGCAAGGAAGGCGTGTTCCGTGGTTTGTCCTCCTGGGCCTGTTCCAGCTTCGAATTCTCCTTTTTTCGCTGATACGAAGAGAACGGCGGCGTCGGCTTGACTGGCTCCCGTGATCATGTTCTTAACGAAGTCCCTGTGCCCAGGCGCATCGATAATTGTGAAGAAGAACTTCGGCGTTTCAAACTTCCAGAAGGCTAGGTCAATGGTTAGTCCTCTTTCGCGCTCTTCCTTCAATTTGTCAAGGACCCACGCAAACTTGAAGGCTTCTTTGCCCATTTTTTTGGCTTCTTCTTCATAGGTTTTAACGGTTCGCTCGTCAACATTGCCCGTAAGATAGAATAGGTGTCCTATCGTGGTGGATTTTCCGTGGTCCACGTGCCCAATGATGATCAGGTTCATGTGCGGATTCTCTGTTTTGCTCATTTTCTCTCCTCCTAGGTTTTGTAAACCTTTTCCTCCAATTGTGGTGAATTCGTAGAACAAACAGTTAGTTCCATTATTTAAATTCTTCTGGAAGCAGACGCCGAGGAAGAAGAAATAAGTACGAGTTGATGCATTATAAGGTCATTGACAAAAGCGGAAGACGGTTACGACCTTGAAGCCGACTCTATGGTTTACGCTTTACAAGTTGGCGGAGATGGGAGCCTGCGGTCGAACAATAAAGGTTTCCACAGAATATTTAGCTGAAAAAATGGGTTGTTCTCAGCAGACGGCTTCCCGCCACCTAATCGAACTAGAAAACGAAGGGCTAATTAAAAGAACCATTAGTGCGGAAGGGTGCCTAATAAAAATCGCTGAGCCTGGAAAAGCTGAACTCAAAAAGGTCTATTCCAGCTTGCGTTCCATAATTGAAGCGGCGTATCCCCCTAAAATGATTTTGGAAGGGGAGGTTTTCACGGGAATCGGGGAGGGCGCCTACTATATTACGCGCGAAGGCTACCGCAAGCAGATCAATGAGAAACTTGGATTTAATCCCTACCCTGGCACGCTTAACCTTAAGCTAATAACTGATTACGACATGAAAACGAGAGCCGAAATGGAGAATTATCCCGCCATAGAAATAGCCGGCTTCAAGGATGAGGAGAGATCCTTCGGTCCAGCGAAGTGCTATAGGGCTATTATAAATAATAAGGTTGAGGGAGCAGTGTTAACTGCCATGCGG
>JBBIVD010000158.1:0-2519 GCA_037439925.1 Candidatus Bathyarchaeota archaeon | reverse complement strand
AGCCCCGCCAGTTGCGCCTAACGGGTTTCCGTCAGCCTTGAGCCCGCCGTTCGTGTTCACGAAAAGTTTTCTCCCGCCGATTTCGTAAAATCCCTTATAGTCCTCGCAGCTGCTGTAAATGTCAAGCCACGCCTTCCCTTTCTCGGAAAAGCCTAGGTCTTCGAGGGAAATCATCTCCAGTAGCGTAGACTGGTCGTAAAGTTCAGCTATTTGAATGTCCTCTATTTTCAAATCAGTTGCCTTCAACGAGTTTTTCATGGCTATTCTGCTAGCCATAAAACCGACCCTTTCTTCGCGTGAAGGAAACGAAACGTAATCAGTAGCCGAAGAGGAGCCGACGATGTAAACTGGGTCTCCGTCGAATTTTTTAGCGATTTCTGGACTTGTGAGAATTAGGGCTGTGGCGCCGTCGGATATAGGCGCAAAATCGTAAAGTCCCAAGGGTTTCTGCACGCTGGCCCTCGCCTTCAAGACCGCATCCACGTTAATCGCTCCCCTAAACTGTGCATATTCGTTCTTAACCGCATGCCCATGGTTTTTAACGGATATTTGGGCTAAAGCCATGTTTAGTTTTTCGAGGTTTTCCCCCGAAATCCCGAATTTTTTTACGTATTCCCTCAGCATAAGCTCGTGGTTTGCCTCAGGCGTGCATCCAGCATAATAGCTCCAAGGATCCTCCAAAAGCATGAGGTCGTCTCTGATTTTGTCCCAGCGGTCGGTCATTTTCTCCACTCCGCCCACGAGGACAACATCGTATTTTCCAGACTGAACTGCATAGCATGCATTCAAAAGGGCTGAGCTGAACGACCGCATTTTCTCCATGGGAACATGCAGTTCTAAGAGTTCGGAAAGGAAACCCTCTTCTATCCCGATTTTATTCGTTAACTGAAGAAAGTAATCCGAAAAGTAGCAGGCGTCCAAATTTTTACGCTCCATACCCGCTGAGTCCAAGGCTTTAAGCCCCGCTTCTTCAACTAGCTTTTCAGGGGCTACCTCGTAATGTTCTCCGAATTTAGTTCTGCCGACGCCGACTACAGCTGGGCTCCTTTGACTCCTAAAAGGCATAACCCTCTTAACCACCGAACTCTCTATTCTCTACCTAATGTTTTTTAAGGCTTTACCATCTTTCGGAAAACATTTTAGCCTCTCTTAGGGCTATAGAGCATGGGGCAACTTTGCGGAGAGCAGAAAACTTTGACGCCGCTGGAAACTCAAGTAATTCGTATTGCCAAATTGGCGTACGCTCGGGGCTTAGTCTTCGGAGTTGGAGGAAACATCAGCGTTAGGGCCGGCGAGAAAGTTCTCATAACGCCTAAAGGCGCATGCCTAAGAAAAGTTAAGGCGAAAGAGCTCGCAACGTCCGATTTAAACGGCAAAACAACTGGCAAAAACGAACCTTCCATTGAACTGCCCATGCACCTAGCCATATACCGCATATTCCCATCCGTCAACGCCGTAATCCATGCGCATTCCCTATTCGCGACAGCTTGGTCAACGTTAAGGACGCCCCTAAAGTCGAGGACAGTTGAAGGACGATTCATATTGGGACGAGTGCCCGTCGTAGACTACGCCGAACCAGGCACAACCAAATTAGCTAAAGCAGTCTGCGAAAAACTGAAGGATGGAAAAGCCGTTCTGCTTCATAATCACGGGTTGGTCGCCGTAGGCTCAACCCTAGACGAAGCCTTCAACCTCGCCGAAACAGTCGAAGAAACAGCCAAAATCGAAGTTTTAGCGACTATTTTAAAGCATAACCTTTAAAATGCCTTCGACTTCGAACTCCGAAGTTCCTTATGTCCATTTAAAATGTTATTAAGGTTATTAAGACTTTTATACGGGAAACGTAAAATAACTCAAACAATGAGGCAACCTAACATGTGGCTGTCCATTACAAATTTGATTGTGCAAAAGTTGCTCGAGGATAGACTGCTTTTTACTCTTGCGTATTATGTTGTAAGCCTACTTGTTCTGACAGTTGCCTTCTACATCGCTGGCGTTATTGTCGTCGGTGGAAAGCGGGCGTTACTCAGCGACGCTTTCGTGATTTCCCTTTTGGGCACAATTATTGGGGCAATTTGCCACGCAGCTTTCCGCTCCTATTTGATTGGCATGCTTCTTTCACTCCTCGTCTGGCTTTTACTCATTAGGCATTATTACGAAACAGGCTGGCTAGGGGCTATCGCAGTTGGAATACTAGCAATAATCGCAGGCATAGCGGTTCTAATTGTTTTGGGAATTATTCTAGGGTTCTCCTTCTGGCTAATCCTCATAGGAAAAGAAGCTTTACTCACGATTTTTATTCCGCTGCAACCCATTTAGCAGATATTTTTTAATAAAACTTGACTCTTCTAAATGATTTAACTCTCTATTGGAGAATGATTAATTTGAAAACGGCGGTCGTTGTTATTGACATGATAAACGACTTTGTCACGGGCGCTTTAAAGTGCGGGAGGGCTTCGAGGATTATTCCTAACGTTCAGCGTTTATTGGATTTCGCCAGAAAAGAGAGGGTTCCTGTG
>JBBIVD010000157.1:0-2556 GCA_037439925.1 Candidatus Bathyarchaeota archaeon | reverse complement strand
TAAATAGGATTGAGATTTCTTTTCTGAAGTAGGTTGCGGCCGCGAGTAAAGTCCCAATATGAATGGAAATGGAATAGTTTAAGGCTTGCTCGGCTTCAAGTCCGAAGAAATACACCATGATTAAAACGAGGTTCCCCTGGCTCGAAATGGGAAGCCACTCCAAAAACCCCTGGAGAATCCCAAATATTACGGCGTCCGAGACCATGGTGACCACAGATCATCTGTCATTTACGAATTCATATTACTTCCTATCCTAATTCATGAACGAGATTAGCTATGCTTTATTATTCTATATGCGTAGAGAACTAAGCCGAAAATGAAGGAGAGGCTGCAGAATCCGTATATGAGTGTGTATGGGGTGTGCAAGGCGCTGGGGAAAGGATTGAATTCCAGGGGATAAAATGGCTTCATTTCTTCATAGAGGAAGGAGTCTAGGAAAATGTGGGAGTAGACGCCTAACAGGGAGGTTATGAGAATCTTTTTGAAGGAAGTTTTCTGCTGGAGCTTAAATACTTGCATAATAGTCCCCGTAAAATCCCTTAGGATAAACATGGCGGTGGCGACCATTAGGGCTAATATGGTTCCGCCTAGGTAAGAGTGAAAGAAACCGTGCAAGGGATAATTTAGGCGAAGACGCAAAACGAGTAAAGGCTCTAAATCGACTATCACGCTTGAAATCATTAATGTCGGCAAATCGAATAGCGAAAACAAAAGTAGCCCAAAAAATAAGGCTGGTCCAAAATGAAAAGGTGTGAAAGGCATTTTCTACCACCACAGCGCAGTTCAATTCTGAGCATGACAATACTCTATGATTTTCGCTGTTAATGGTTATTTAACTTATTTGTCATAACTTGGCTTTGGCACTTCCGCAGAAGCTTCACAATTTCTGCGCACTCTAACTTTTAAGGAAGAAAATGCTAAAATTATTAGGTAAAAATGTCTCGCAAAAGAAAACAGAACACAATGCAAGAACGGGCGCGCATTAATAAGAGAACAAGCATACAAGAAAAAATAGAAGATGAAGTCCTGAAACAACTTGAAAAGAGAAAAAAGGCAAGACTAAGAACCAGAGGACCATACAGAAAAGCAACACTGAAACTCAATGTGATTAAAACTTAAAATTGTTGTTAGATGTAAAATTAAACTGAGTTACCTTTGACTTGAGACGGGAGCCACTCCAACATTCCTTAGAATAATTATAAAACATTTTATACTGTTTCAGGGGATTCTATATGCATGAAGAAGGTGGCAAATGCTGGCGTCTGCTCCTATAACGCTGATTCCTTTCTCATAAATGGAGATGAATTCTTTGTTCACAGCGGTGAACTGCATTATTTCAGAATTCCCCGAGACCTTTGGCGAGATAGACTCCTCAAAGCCAAGAGATGCTTCCTTAACACTGTCACAACTTATATCGCTTGGAATTGGCATGAGCCCATCGAAGGGCGCTTCAGACTCGACGGAGACGCTGACCTCGACTACTACTTCAAAGTCTGTGAGGAACTCGGCCTCTACGTGATTGCTCGTCCCGGTCCCTACATCTGCTCCGAATGGGATTCAGGAGGCTTTCCCAACTGGCTGTGGGGCAAAAAATGCATAACGAGGTCGAGGGAACGCGTCTTCATGGATCTAACTTCCCGCTATTACGACTTGATTTGTCCAGTTATAAGGCGGCACTTAATCACTAGAGGCGGCGGCGTCATCCTCTTCCAAGTTGAGAACGAGTATTTCTGGGGCAACGTTCAGTATATCGAAGACCTTTCAAAGCTTGCGGAGGACAGGGGAATCGACGTGCCCATCGTTCACAATATGGATCGCTTCCTTCGAGGAACAAGGATAATCGACTGCCTCGACTATTACCCTGCTCCTTGGCAGATCAGCGACATTGAGAAACAGATAGATCAACTTAGGGTTGAGCAACCTGACAAGCCAATGATGGCCATGGAGTTTCAAGGAGGCTGGTGCTCTTGGTTCGGCGGAACGCTTCCAACCAGCAGGGGCTCTTTTCCTTCGCAGTGGACCGACGTGCTCCTGAAGACGTCCATAGCGAAGGGACTCAACGCAATCAACTACTACATGTTCCACGGCGGCACTAACTTCGGGTATTGGACTGGAAAAAACATCACGACAACCTATGACTACGAGGCTGCCGTCAGAGAGTGGGGCGAACTCCACGACCGATATTGGGTGATCCGCCTTGTAGGCGCCTTTCTCGAAACCTTTGGAAGAACACTGGTGCGTGCCAAACATGTAGAAGGTTTAGTGTCTCCTTCAACTTCAGGAATAGACACTTTCGCCCGCTCAGTCGGCGAAACCACATTCGTCTTCGTGCGAAACATGACCGATAAAGATTGGACTGGAAAACTGAAAGTAGGCTCCTTAACGTTCCCCGTTAAAGAAAACCTCTTGGTTCCAGCCCGCAGCATGGTTTCCCTGCCAGTCAGAGTGACCCTTCCCGACAATAGGACAATATTAGTTCACTCTACTTCAGAAGTTTTCTCCATCTATACAGCAAGAGGCAGGACGGTTATAATACTGTATGGGAAGAAGGGATGC
>JBBIVD010000156.1:0-2567 GCA_037439925.1 Candidatus Bathyarchaeota archaeon | reverse complement strand
GCAAGCTCCTTTGGTTCTATATGCATGGCTTCCATCTCGAAATCTTACAGGTTCAACCGCAAAGTTTCTTATTAAAGCTTTTTCTTTCATTTATGTGGTTGGATTTTTCGTCAAAAGTTGGGGCTGGCTTTTAAGATTCAGTTTCTGTTGGGCGGAGTATTGAATATTGCGAAACCTGGTCTTTATCATGTTCTAACTTTTAATGTCTCTGATCAGATAAAGGGCTACGAAACTTGAGGAAACCCGTCCGATGGACATTATGTAGAAGGAAGCGCTCGGTCCTAGATTAGCCCAAAGATACGCGTCTAAGAGCGGTCCCGCCACTGAAGAGCATCCGTAAATTACTCCCACAATTGCGTTCCCTATTGGATAGACTTCTATTGGAATGGCATCGTACCATAATGCACTTACCGCAAGCATGCGGACTATACCCGTAACCGACTCTACTAGGAAAATGGCTGCAATTTGATATGGATTCCTCACAAAGACCAAGAGCAGGAGCCTAATCCCATCGACTAAAGGTCCGACGAAGAAGGAAATTCGCCTCAGATGGTACTTATCCATTAACTTCCCGAATGGTATCTTTAGAACTAAAGCCAAGAAAAAACTAAGGAAGTCAACGAAGCCGAAGAAGAGGAAACTCCAACCTATTTTCTTATACAGGTAAATGTCGATGAAGGGATAGAAACCCACCAAAAAGAGACGATAAGCCACGCCTGTCTGTATCAAACCGATGAAGTTCCGCCGATAATCAGGCTTCGCAAAGACCTGACGAACTTGCTGTTTCCAATTTGAGTCATTCCCTCCAGATTGTTCCTCAGCATTTCGTTTCTCCAGCTTATTACCCTCTTCGCTAACGTTGGGAAAGAATTTTAAGAAAATGAAAAACTGGTCATCACTCCAAAGACAGCTAACATATAAAGTGATCTAAGGCCTGCTGTCTCGGCTATGAACCCCTGTAAAGGCCCGCGTAACATTGAGACTATTGATAGCATTGTAGCCTCTAAAGCGAAAATGGTGGCTCTGGTGGTCCTATCAGTTGCTCTGCCGATAAGGGCTGAAATTCCAGGACCCACAAGGGCTTGGCAACCCAAAATTATTGACATTAAAATAGCCCAAGTCCAATCTTTGGCCAGAAATGCGATAAGGAAAGCTAAGGCTTGAATAACTAAACCGAGAAGATAAAGCCTTTTTTTGTTAAATTTTTGTCCAAAAACTCCTCCGAGAGGCTGTAGGAGGAGGCTCGTTCCGCCTTGAACAGCGTTTACAAGCCCAATGTTTTCGTCGCTAGCCCCAAGGTCCTTCTTTAGGTATAGAGAACCACTGAGGACTAGTGAGGGTTTCGGGGATCTCTGAAAAATAATGATCTTAAATTGGTGAGTTAGCCCAAAGAACGAGTCGAAGAACTTAGCAATACGAGATCGAAGATTTGAAAAAATTGACTGCGAAGAAAAACGTTTATTCCTCAAATTTTTTCACATAGCCAATATTTGGATGCTCCTATTCCTCGGTAATTTAATCGTGAAGATTATATATTTTTTCTCAAAGTACTCTGAGGCGTGGAGAGCGAGGCATGGTAACTATTATTTGGGACCTAACTAAGCCCTTGCATAAACGACAGACAAACGAGAAGGTTGTCATGAAGCCTGCTTCTAGGGACGAATTGAAAGACATAGGTAAGATTATGGTTGTCACATGCGGAGGGTTCGTTAAGAGCCCTGAATCCACTGAAAAATATTATGAGCCATATCTCTCAGCCGGTTTGTCGCAACCTTTCCTTGCGTATCTGGGAACAAAGCCTGTGGGTTGTGTCAGCCCTAGACTAGACATGGAGTCAAAAGTTGGAATTCTAGATGGTGGAGTTCACGTCCTTCCTGAATACCGAAGACAACGTATCGGAACAACACTTCTGCTGACGGCCCTGCAATGGCTAAAAGATAAAGGAATGGAAAAGGTCAAGGTAACTCCTTTCAACCCTGAAGGTGAAGATGCAACCCAGAGAGCTATCGCCTTCTACGTATCAAATGGAGGAAAAATAAACGAAAAATAAGTTATTGCCATATAATTGAAATGATGCATTTCTGTTTTCCGTTAATCCTTATCCGCTAAAATTTCCTTTGAAGCATTTTCTATGTTAATTGACTTTTGCTCTCTTTTTTTCATGTCTCTCAGAGCGACTTTTCCCTCTTTAACTTCCTCAGGACCCACAATGAGGGCGTGTGTTACGCCTCTTTTGTCTGCGTCTGATAAAGCTCTAGAGACTGTGCGTCCCATAACCTCAACTTCGGCGGGTATGCCATCCTTCCTTAGCATTAGGGAAACTTCCATGGCTTTGGCGAGCATTTCCTTACCGACGGGAATAACAACCACGAGCTTTTCCCTTTTAGATTCGGCTGGAATCTTCTGTTTTTTCATGGCTAATGTGAGGCGGTCTATTCCTTGGGCGGCTCCAACTGCTGGAGTGGGTTCGCCGCCGAAAAGCTCGGTGAGTTTATCGTAGCGTCCGCCGCCGCCTAAGGCTATTTCCATTTCTGGAATATAAGACTCAAAAACCATTCCAGTGTAGT
>JBBIVD010000155.1:0-2577 GCA_037439925.1 Candidatus Bathyarchaeota archaeon | reverse complement strand
GTCGGTTCTTCAAGGCTTTACATTGATAACTCGAAAATGGAAAAATACTTGGCGGACTTATACGACGCGCCCACGAAACTCATAGACCTCAAAAAGCTAGGCGAGGGATTCCACAACGCAGGCTTTCTCCTAAGGTTTAAGGTTGGCAAAGAAGAGAGAAGCCTCGTGATGAGGGTAGTGCGCGGGGACACAGGCTGGGGACACGACTATTTGGGCGATCGTGCATCGGTTCTGCTTCTGCAGCATCACCTCTTTAACACTGCGCCCGAAAAGACCTGTTGCCGATCCATAGACGTAGCTTGCATAACCAAAAATGGAAGAGTTGTCTCAGTTGGTGATTCCGTGGAGTTCTTTAACCTAGTTGAGGAAGTAACTGAGAAAGATGGCAGACCCTACGCAGAAGACCTCTTCACCATCGCAAAGAGAAAGTCTTTAACGGATAGAGACAGGAAGAGATGTTTAATCGTTGCTGACTATCTTGTAAGTCTGCATGCCGTCAAAAAGAAAAACGATTTCTTATATGTGCGGCATATCCGCGACTTAATTGGGCATGGGGAAATGCTTATGGGCGTCATAGACACCTATCCGAAGCCTGAAACCTTGGATTTCACGTCTCCAGAGGAAATAGCCGAAATAGAGCGGAAGGCTGTGACGTGGCGTAACAAGATAAAGTATTTGACGCATCGGCTTTCCCGCATACATGGCGATTTTCACCCCTTCGGAAACATAAGGTTCCGAGAGGACGACACCATGATGGCGCTCGACTTGGCGCGCGAGGAATTTGGAGAGCCAGCGGACGATGTGTCCGCCATAACCATAAACTACCTTTTTCTAAGCGTATGGCACTTCAACGACTACGTTCAACCCTTCAGAGAACTCATGGAAACCTTCTATAAAAGATACTTGGAAAAAACGGGGGACCAAGAAATATTGAAGGTAATCGCTCCTTTTTATGCTTTTAGGGGTCTCGTGGTTGCGCATCCTCTTTATTATCCGCAGATGGAGCTTGAAAAAAGGCGGAAAATCTTCAACTTCATAAATAATGTCCTAGATACCGAAGAATTCGACCCAAAACAAATAAAATCCTACATAAAAAGCGGGTGAAAACCCATGGACTTGATCATTGACGGCGGAACCGTCGTTACCATGAGTCCAAAAGGAACAATAAGAAACGGAATAGTCGTCATTGAAGATGATCGCATTATCGAAGCTGGAAAAAGTAGAGAGCTCAAGCATCGTTATTCTGGCTATGAGAAAATCCCCGCAGAAGGAAAAGTCGTAGTTCCGGGCTTAGTGAACACTCATCAACACGCAGCGATGAGCCTACTACGAGGATACGCCGACGACTTTCCCCTCCAAGAGTGGCTGGAAAAATGGATATGGCCCCTAGAGAAACACATGACGGGACACGATATTTACGTTGGAGCGCTCCTAACCGCCGTCGAGTCAATCATGGGCGGAACCACAACGATTAACACCATGTACCATTACGTGAAAGGCGGCAACGAAGCCCAAGCCTTCGCTAAAGTTGGAGTCCGCGGCACAGTCGGCCACGTATGCTTCTCATGGAGAAAAAAAGAAGACAAAAAGGCATTAAGGACGTTAGCCAGCGAATGGCACGGCAAAGCAGACGGGCTCATTCGAGTGAGCGTCGATCCCCACGCCGCTTACACCGTGGACCCTGAATACATGAAGGAACTAAAAACCCTCACCGAGGAACTAAACGACGAATACGGTTCACCTGACTCACCTATTATGTGGCATACGCACGCCGCTGAAACCGACGACGAAATGGAAAAGGTTAAGCGGGCTTTCAACTTATCCTTCAAAGGTAGCGTAATCGAATATTTGGACTCCTTGGGCGTTTTAGGGGAAGGCGTCCTTGCAGCTCACTGCGTATCGCTAACCCAAAAAGACATAAAAATCCTTAAGGAACGGAAGGTTAAGGTTTCTCACAATCCGATTTCAAACTTGAAGTTGGCTTCAGGCGTCAGCCCTGTTCCCGACTTGTTAAAGGCTGGAGTAACCGTTGCCCTAGGAACAGACAGCCCATGCTCAAACAACAGCTCAGACATGTTTGAAGTAATGAAGGTAGCCGCCATCCTGCATAAAGGCGTTTGCAAAAATCCTACGGTTTTGTCTGCCGAGCAAGTTTTGAGAATGGCAACCATTGAGGGCGCTAAGGCTCTCTTATGGGACCAGCAAATAGGCTCCATTGAAGTCGGCAAAAAGGCAGATTTGGCAGTGATTGATTTTAAAAAGCCTAATTTACGTCCATTGTTCAACGAGGTCAGTCATCTTGTTTACGCAGTGAAGTCGGCTGACGTGGAAACCGTTTTGATTAATGGCAAAATTGTAATGGAGAACCGTGAAGTTAAAACAGTGGATGTTGGCAAGGTTCTCGAAACGGCTGAAAAAACGAAGGAAAGCCTTTTAGATCGACTCGCCGAGGAAAAGAAATGAAACGTTAGGGCAATTTATTTAATCATTAAGCGCGAAGACCAAAGTGGTGGCCGTTCATGACGGACTTCAAGGTTAAAGACATAGGCTTAGCGCCTCAAGGAAGGCTTCTCGTCG
>JBBIVD010000154.1:0-2637 GCA_037439925.1 Candidatus Bathyarchaeota archaeon | reverse complement strand
CAAGTGAGTGTAAGCCTCCTCAGTCCGAGTCTGTAGAAAACATTTAGAAGCCTAAGGTCTTCACATACGGCTTCACCGCCTTCGAATCCAATTATGATAGAAACCTTACTACCTTGATTCTTTTCAATTTTTTCAGGCTTTCTGAGGACTATCGTGTCTTTAATTATATACCACTCGACTTTTTCTCCAGGCTTCACTTTGAGAACGTCTCTTATACGCTTCGGAATCGTTGTCTGATATTTTTCCGTTACCTTCGTTTGAATCATAAGGTAATACAAGTAATACTAGGTATTTATAGTTTTACATTGACTACGAGCCTGTAGTGGAGCTAAAGAATCCCAAGATGTTATGGAAGGCATTGTTAAGAAGCACTTAGTAGTTTTTAGAGAGAAAAGTTGAACTTCTAGTTGTTCGCAAATGTCTGCAAAATTTTAAATGAACAGACGAAATAGAAAGGGTTTCATAATAATAGAGAAGGTCTTCCAATGAACGGCTTCAAGATTCGGTCGGGGCAGAAAATAGTTCTCATCGGCGACAGCATTACCGACTGTGGACGACGGGATCATTCTCCACCTCTTGGAAACGGATATGTTTCAATAGCGGCAAACCTCACAACCGCCAAGTATCCGAGTAGGAATATTGAATGGGTGAATAAGGGGATAAGCGGCGACTTCGTAGAGGGATTAGTTGAGAGATGGGCTAGGGATGTCCTTGAGGAGAAGCCCGACTGGATATCAATAGCCATTGGAATCAACAATGTTGCACGTGATTATGAAGCCAAGAGAGACCTGAATGAATGTTTAAGAGATTTCGAAAAATCCTACCGTTGGATTCTCAACGAAAGCCGAGAAAAAACATCTGCTAAGCTCATAATGTTTGAAATTTTCTATGTTAAGGAAGAAGATCAGCTGCAGAGAGAACTTAAAATAGCTCCCTACAACGAGATCATCCGAAGGTTAGCCGCCGAATACGATGCGATCCTCGTTCCTGTTAATTCAGCTTTCGAAAAAGCCGTGTCAGCGCGGCCTGGCTACCCATGGACTTCTGGCGACGGGGTTCATCCTCTCCCTGTCGGCCATGCATTGATAGCCCTTACATTCTTGGAAACGTTGGATTGGCGAACGTAACGGTGTCAAGCTATACCGAAGGCCCAAAAATTCCGCCAAAGATACGGCTAAAAGCGGGAATCATTGGAAAGGCTTTTATTCATTACCATTAAATATATGGGAAAAATGGAGGAAAATGTATGGCTAAATGCCCGAAATGTGGAACAGACGTTGCGTCGCCTAAAAAACGCTGGACTATGGCTGGTCGCCCGGACAAATCTGGCAAAAAAGTGGAACTAACAATAGGCCTTTTCGATTGTCCAAAATGCAAGAAACCATTCAGGGTTGCGTTAAGTAAGCGAAAGATTTAGGGACGTTTGGACTGATAGGTGGCTAAAGCAAAAGGGAAGGTGAAAAACTTTCTCCTTTGCATATAGCCTCCTACTGTTCCCCTTTTTTATGCTAAAATAAAGCGTTAAAGAATAGGAAAAGCGTTAAGTTTTTAACATGCGCCTTCATCTAAGGCTAAAGAAAGCATTGTAGAGATGTGGAGCGAAGTGAAGTGGCTTAAGTGGCCTAAACGGCTTAAGGGTAAAAAATACATAAAGACCGCCATTCCTTATATTATTATTTTGATCGGTGTTTTCGGCTTTCAAGTTGGCGCAAGGGCGGCTTTAAAAACCTCCTATCCATTAGCCGCAGTGGAATCGGAAAGCATGGAGTCCACATTATTTAAGGGTGACATCATCATAGTTCAAGGAATATCAAACGCAAGCGAAATTAAGGCGGCTCCGAAACCTGAAGGCGACATCATTGTTTTTTACGAACCTGGAGGAAGAACTAGACCCGTATATTGGTTTTTTAAAGAACGTGCCCTCGTTGTGCATAGGGCAATAGCGAGAAAGTATGAAGCAGGCAGGTGGTATTTCCTCACAAAAGGAGATGCAAATAGTAATGATGATGCAACGGCGTTTGGATGGGGATGGATTCCTGAAAACGAAGTGATTGGCAAGGTAGTGGGTCGTATACCTTGGCTAGGTCACATTTCCCTGTTTATGCAGGGTGAATACGGAATGCTTGTAATCATCTTGTTATTTTCTGCTCTTGTTATCTGGACTATTTTCTTTCCTGAGAAGGAGAGTTCCAAATCTGAGGAAAAGACAAGCTTATATAAGGAAGCTTCATAAACTCGCTAGCATAGGGCTTTATGAAGGAATGGCTAAGGTGGACTTGAATGACGAAGGTTAAGGCGTCTGTTAACATTGAAAACGTTGTGGCGTCTGCAACGCTGGATCAAAGAATCAATTTGAATGCCGTAATGAAGGAGTATCCTGGCGTCGAATACCGTCCAGAACAGTTTCCAGGCTTAGTCTTTCGTTTAAAGAGACCAAAAACAGCCACGCTCATCTTTGCCTCTGGCAAAATGGTTTGCACGGGCGCAAAATCGGAAAAAGAAGCGAAGAGGGCGGTGATGAAAGTCGCAAGAGAGCTAAGAAAAGTCGGCATAATTGTTTCAGGCAAGCCCACCCTTAAGATTCAGAACATAGTTGCCTCAGCAAGCCTAGGGGGGATGATCGACCTCGAAAGGACG
>JBBIVD010000153.1:0-2642 GCA_037439925.1 Candidatus Bathyarchaeota archaeon | reverse complement strand
TTAACCCCTAACGGAGCCGATCCCGTTGAATTAGCTAAAACCATGATTTCATCAGGCGTAGACGCCGTCGTTTCAACCGCTAGATTTCAAGGCTTAATCCTAGACATAAACACTATGAAGCCAATTCTGTGGGGCGGGTTCGGAGGTTACGGCGGTCCGTGGCAACTACCCATGAGCGTCGGGTGGACAGCGCACATAGCCATGAAAAACTTAGGAATACCAATTATAGGTTCCGGAGGCATTTCCACGTGGGAAGACTCTGTAAAATTAATGCTCGCGGGTGCTTCAGCGATCCAAATGTGCACTGCGGTTATGATTAGAGGCTACAAGGTTATATCGAGTGTAGTCGAAGGCATTGAAAGATGGATGGAGGAAAAAGATTTTCAGCGAATCAACGAATTTGTAGGCTTAGCTTTAAGGAATATTACGCCGATGGAGAAGCTTGAGAGAAGAAAACTTTGGAGCATAGTCATTGACATGGATAAGTGCACGAGCTGCGGCATCTGCATCGAAATATGCCCTTACGACGCATTAAATTTAAGCGATAAGACTAAAATCGCTGTTAGCCCAGAGGCATGTGACAATTGCGGGCTGTGCGTATCCATTTGCCCCTTCAAAGCGCTTTCCATGAAAAAGCGAACAACACAATAAAAACCTATTTTAGCCCTAAAAGAAAGTGTAATGTTTGATGCGTCAACAATTATAGGAGCATTTAGCCAATGAGTGAAAATGAATGGGATAAAAAGAGGAAGAAAAGGAAGGAGAAGCAAAGGCAAGCGGCTCTTCTTAAGGAAGTGGAAATCGAGAGTCAGGCGATGCCAGAGTTACTTAGCGTATTAGAGGAGCTGGAGAAAGAGGGAAAATACGTGGATTTGCAGGTTTGCCCCCGATGTAAAAGTCCAAGGGTTCGCCGAGTTAAAGCCGTGGGCGGAGACATGTCTGGGCACATAGGCATGACGCCCGTAAAGTTTGAGTGCCTCGAATGCGGATGGAGAGAACGCCTAGTTCTGAAGGTAACCAACAGACCTTTAGGCGTTAAGGAAGTTGCCATAATAGCTGAAGCCTCAGATTTAGAAAAGAAGGCGAACGGCTAAAATAGGAAAACCATTTTTCGAGCTTTGCCATATTTTCTGTCTAATTCGAAGTGAAGGAAAGATGGGATATGCCAGAAAAATTCGCTGTTGGAGTTGATCTCGGCGCCACAAATGTGAGAGTAGCCCTAGGAGACAAGAAGGGACGTATTCTAGCTAGGCTTTCGGAGAGGACGAATTTGACTGGGGGTCAGGAGGGCGTAAGCCAGCAGATAGTTCGGATGATTCGTTCGCTTCCATATGAGGGTTTTAAGCCCGAAGAAGTTATAGGGGTCGGCATAGGCTCGTTTGGTCCCCTAGACCTGAAAAGGGGAGCAATAGTGAAGCCAGCTAACATTCCCTTCGACTTTGTTCCTTTGGTTAAGCCTATTGAGGAAGAATTTAAAGTGCCCCTCCGCTTGCTCAACGACTGCACGACCGCCGTGATGGGAGAAAAAATCTATGGAGCTGGAAAAGGCGTTCATAACCTTGTTTATGTTACTATTAGCACGGGGATAGGCGGAGGCATTTACGTGGACGACCACCTACTAATCGGAAAGGATGGGAACGCCCACGAAATTGGGCACATAACCATAGACTTTGAAGGACGCCTCACATGCGGATGCGGAAAGAAGGGGCATTGGGAAGCCTACTGTTCAGGCAGAAACCTTCCAAACTATGTTCGATTACTCCTAGAGGACGTAGACCCGAAAAAAGTGGAAAAAAGTTTGCTCATGAGGTTGGCTAAAGGCGATGCAAGTAACATAACTTCGAAAATGCTATATGACGCTGCTAAAGAAGGCGATGCCCTATCCGTGGAAATCGTGGAGAAAGCCGGCTTACTCAACGCCATGGGATTTGCGAGCGTAATAAACGTTTACGACCCCGAATTAATCACTGTCGGCGGTGCAATGGCACTGAAGAACACTGACATAATAATGAAGCCAATTAAGAGGCATGTAAGCGAATACACAATAAACAGAGTGCCAAACATAATAATTACGCCGCTGGGAGACGACGCAGTGCTCTACGGAGCCCTAGCCATGATTAACACTGCCATGAATAGTATGTACCCCTAACCGCCGGGCTACAGTTATAGCGACGGATTGGTCTCGGTGATAGTAGGATTAGGCGTTCTGAAAGTCGATGGGATAGACTCTTGCCTTAGATAGACAGAAAAAGAGGGGACTTTTTCACCCTATTGTTTCATCATTTTTCTGTGTAGCCTCAGCCCAACTTCGATGAGTAATGCACCTAGGATGCCTAGGAACATGCCTCTTATGCCGATGGCGCCTTCTACGAGAATCATTTCCAACAAAATGCCTGCAAACATTGAAAGTATAACGAAGGCTATGTCGTAAGGGTGATGTAAATGTTCTTTTTTATGATAACCACTAGCAATCCAATGAACAGTAGCGTAAATGCTGAAAACGAAAGCCAATAAAGAAACGGCGGCGTTGGAGTAGGTGTGGGCAACGGCGGAAGTTCATCCGCGAATGGTTGGAAGACGTTCATGGAAAATCACTCTCCTAATGGAGGTGGTTCTGCGATGTTGATGTATAGCATTCCCAT
>JBBIVD010000152.1:0-2669 GCA_037439925.1 Candidatus Bathyarchaeota archaeon | reverse complement strand
AACATTGATGTTGTTTGGAAAAAAATCTCCCTCATATTTGACCAGATTCTCTCCTGCTTGCCCTATAGCTAAAATGCCAGCTTCTCTGCTGTGTTTTTCCGCTAGTTTCTTTTCAACTTCGAACGTGCCGAGTCCCCAAAGGTCACGAGCATCCAGAATCTCCACTTTTTCATCTTCGACGAGAACATAACTAGGCTTCTCAGCCTTGCCCTCAAGCACTAAGGCGTCGTATCCAGCTTTTCTTAGGCTAACTGCCGCATGGGAGCCGACATTGCCGTCGCCATACCCGTTAGTTGAAGGACTCTTCGCGGCGACAACGAGTTTGCCGCTGCTCGGTAATGCGAGGCCCGTTAATGGTCCAGTCGCAAATATCAGCCTATTTTCAGGCGAAAAGGGGTCTATGCCTGGCTTCAGTTCGTCCCATAGGATTTTGGCGGCGAAGCCTCTTCCTCCGAGGAAGTTTAGGGCTAGTTCAGAATCGTATTTTTGGATTGTTGCCTTCGATTTAGTTAGGTCCACTCGCAGGATTTTGCCGTTCCATCCGAACATTTTAACCACTTAATGCTCCATAGCATCGTAGTCAACAAATATAAAGAATTCCCTAGCGATGCCATCAAGCACCTCTTTTTAAACACTTCATAATCAAAATTTTTATATCAAATCTAAATCTAAAACATACATCATCATAAAGGACTGAAATCCAAAATGTTGTTACCCAACTTTGTTAAAAGTCCTCGTTTTTTCTTGTATTTGGGATTTGGGCTGATTCTTTTTGGGGCATTTAGTTTTCCCGTTAAGGTGAGGATTGTGGTTCAGCCTGGCGTAGGGGAAACTGAGCTGTTTTGATTGGCCCAATTTTCGCAGCTATGATCTGGGCTTGGAGTCTTCCAACTTTGACTATCGGAACAGTTGAATCTTCAGTCTCTAAAAAGGCTATGTGAAGGTTCTCGCCAATTTTGCTGCTCGCCAACATTTTTCTTGCATTATCTATATGGGACGCAACTAGATTTTGGCGAGGCATGTTCATTCAATGGCTATTCTCTTACGGCGCAATTCTTGTCCCTTGTGTAATCGCAGACGTAATTGTTCTTCTCTATTTCATAAAGAGGGAAAAACTCGCCGAAGATCTATAACATTGTGTATGTAGCCCGTGAGGGCGGAAGGTTTTAATGTTATGAATGAAATAGTCCTAGGTTCGAGAGGCGTTGCGCTAGGTGAAAATGGTTTTTTATCCTTTGGGTGGTAGGCGTGCTCCTTCTTGGAGGGAGGAGTGCGGCTTATGCGGAAGGATTCTTCCCACCTACTCTTTGAGGCGTTGTTTTCGTTGCGGAAGGCTTTTCTGTGGAAGTTGCGTAACCGAAGACCTCGTTGAAGGCAAATATCTAATATGCTTGAACTGTGCGAAGAGATTCGCATCGCCTAAAAAGGGCTTCAGAAGCAAATACACTAGCTTAAGCGTTTACTTGGCTCGAAGGGCTCAGTGGGCTAAATGGGTTAAACTCACCTTCGCCAAAATCGAGGAAATCCTTGGAGAAAGCCTTCCTGCTTCAGCCTTTCAAAACCAAAAATGGTGGACCAACGCAAAGAGCAGTAAGCAGGGACAAGCGTGGCTGAGCGTAGGCTGGAAAGTGCAAAACGTAGACTTAGACAACGGCACTGTGATTTTCACTAGACCCGACATTATAAAAGCTAAAAGGACGGAAAAACGAAAAGTTACTACGAGTATTTCCCTTCCGAAATTCAAACCCCGAAGATTTAAAATGCCATCCCAAACCAGAATCGCCAAAGCTCAAGCTAGACTTCAGAACGTGGCACGCAAAAAATCTTCCATGAGACAATACCGCGGAAAATTTAAGCCTAAGCCAACCTACGAAAAAAGACTTTACAAATCCGAAGTGAAGCCTACCATTTAAATAGTTAAATAAACAGGTCTTTTTCCCTAGGTCTGACCAGCTCCTTTGCCCTTGCTCTTTCAACGCTTTGATATGGATATCCGCGGATTATGGCTGCGGGAACGCCTTCATCCGCCTGACCGATGACGAGTTCGGCTGCTGACGCCAACTCATCCGCGACGGCTGTTTGCTTCACCCTTAAAACGCGTCCAAAAAGGTCTTTTTCACCCCTTCTGTCTCGAATAGGCTTGATTCCAGCAACTCCGACGGCGACGTTAATTTCTCCTTCTCGCAAGGGGCGACCATGCGTATCAGAGATTATGACCGCTACATCCTTTCCCGTTAACCGCCTTATTTTTCGTCGGATTTTCTGCGCCGAACGGTCAGGATTCTTTGGTAAGAGGGCAACTTTTCCCTCTCCTAAGACATTGGACTGATCGACTCCGGCGTTGGCGCATATGAAACCATGCCTTGTTTCAGTTATTAGGTGGCCGTCTCCCATGCGGACGATGCCCCTAGACTCGCGGAGAATAACCTCAACTAATGCGGGATCCTTACCAAGCTGTTTGGCTATGGCTTTTGCGAAGTCCGATGGAAACACATCATTTAGGTTTACGACATTTCCCTCAGCCCGCGAAACAACGACATGCGTAATTACAAGAACGTCTTTGTCTCTGATCGGAGTTCCCTGCCGCTCAGTAGCACGGCATATGAGCTCAGCTAGGTCGTCATTTTCCTTTATGATGGGCATATCCTTCAAGCCGATTATTTGAATCA
>JBBIVD010000151.1:0-2672 GCA_037439925.1 Candidatus Bathyarchaeota archaeon | reverse complement strand
TCGTACATTATTTCGCATTTGGCACCTCCTCTAATCCTTTACATAGAAGCAGCAGAGCCGCTGCGGTTGGAAGCTCGACTTCCTGATTTTTGTATGGACCATACACCTCGTTTTCTAGTCTGAATTTTGGTGCTTCTGACACATGAACTTTTATGAAGTCTTTTTTAAAGGCTATGGCGCTTGTGAAGGGGTCAAAATGCTCTATGTTAGTCATTGGCACTTCAATTTTTTTGAAGCCCGTTTTTCCATGTAGGGTGTTGGCGAACCTTATTAGGCGGTGAACATCCGTTGTGACCACGCTGTCAATTTTGGCTGACTGCCTCTCTATGCCTTTTTGCGCTATTTTCTTCCAGCTTTCGGCGCCTATGCCCTTAATTATTCCCCATGGTCCCGTTTTTTCCCAGCCTTTTAGGAGTGTATCCTTATCTTTGACTATGAGTTCCGCAATTTTCCTTTTTAGTCCAATTTTTTCCAGGTCTTCTTGAGAGGCTATTAGGAGAAAGTCGTATGTTCCCTTGGCTATGCGTCCTCTCCACCCTGAATCAGACAAGCCTGGACCGACCAGTATGCGGGACTTCTTTTCGCCTATTTCCCCTAAGCCGTGAAATCTAGTGTCTAAGCCGATTCCCAAAATGTAATCGGTTATCTCCTTGCGAGCCATTTGGTCGAGTCCACGCACTTCCTCGGTTTCCACATGAAGGTGATAACCCCTATGCCCAGAAAAGAAAACCCTCATTTCCCTATGGGAAAACCCGAAATCCTTCGCCAACAAATCTATAAGCTTCATTGTTTCCGCCTTAGCCGAAGCTAAGCAGACTTCGCACGGCCAAGTTTTTTCGTCGAACTTCTGTTCGCCACAAGCAGGACACTTCTCAGGCGGCGTTCCCTTTCCAACGAAACCGCAATTACTACAGGTCCAAGTGTCATGAACCTTAGCGCAAGGAGTTGGAATATGGTCCGCATCAATGTCGAAAACTAGGTCTGCGCCCAGCCAGCCCTTTTCGCCCATCTCTGCCTCAGGCCTCTCATAGTAGGCAGTTGAATAGTAAACGTCTGAGGGCGTTAACTTTTTCAGAAAAGCTATGAAGTCATCAATTTCCCTAAAGCCCTTATGCCTAAGCATTATCCTCTCCCTGAACAAGAGGAAGGCGAATTCACGCTTGTCGAAAGACGGCGGAGGCTGAATGTCGGAGGAGTGCTCACTATAATATTCGGCAAACTTTTCCTGAACAAAGCGCAACGAAGGAGAGGACAAACTAATCGAAGCCCCAAACTCTGCTTCTCTAATTATCAACAGCTGATTATTTCAATTTTCCTAAACAAGTTTAAGACCCCTACAGAGAGGGTATAAACACGCTTTTCACGAAAATTCAGTAATTGAATTGGGCTTAGTTTGGAAGGGTTTGCTTTGGATCGTTGACTTAGCCCTAAAGGGGAAGATGGCATTTTCTTTCAGGTGGTCTGTTCTTTGGGAGCCTCGGTTTTCATTGCCCATAGTTTTCTTCGGTAGTAGGCGAGTGGATGACGAACCCTTTTGCACGCTTCCTCCGCGGAGGAGCAGACGCCGTGTGTGCGTAACGTGCTGCATGTTGGAGGTATATATTTTGTTCTTGACCCTCTTTCGCCTGCTATGTGTTCCACTTGATAACGAGTAAGCCTCTCGTTGAAGTCTGGAAACGGACGGAAAAGGTCCACTATTTCGTCTACGTTCATGCCTATGTTCACGAGGAAGGAGGTCAATGCGAAGCGTCCAATGTGAGAGAGGCGGCGACCAGAAGACGCAGCCTCATACAAATTTTTTATGCAGGGCGGAAAGGCGGTGACAATAACTCCTTTAGGAAGTTCGTCGAAGCGTTTTTCTCCCCTTTTCTCCAGGGAAATTTGCCTTAACCGCTCCACTCGGCTCATAATGGTCTCTGGAAGCGTTCCAACTTTGGTGTCGAGTTTTCCCTCAATGTGCCTACGCACTTCTTCCTCGAGGAGGCGGGCGGCTTCCTCTTTACTTAGGTAAACTTCCCCATTCAATAAAGCCCGATTGACAAGTTTCCATTTCAAATCGTGAAAATCCGCGGCATTCCTTAGAAAATCAGTGAAGTGGAGTGCAAAGTCATAGTTCTGCGTTTCCTCGGCTAGTCTAATCCTCCATTTGAAGTTTTCGGCGATCTCCATTATCTTCTCTTTGCCTTCGTCTTTAAGTAGACTATAAGCCCGTTTCGCTTCGGCTAAGGCGTATCTCCTCTTGAGTGGAGCGTCTCCAGCGGCGGCAACCATCATAACCGCTATTGGAAAGGAGGGAATTTCGACTTCTATATTGCGTAGTTCCCCGCTGACTATGGCATATAAGAGGGCTTCTTCTATTCGGCTTTCAGCCCTATCCAAAATAAACTTGAAGTCTGAGCTGGCTAAATCCTCGATTTTCAAGTCTAATTCTTTAACGTATTCGGCTGCTTCTGCGGTGAAAGGATACTTAGCCAAATCGCCCAGAGTTAGTACCCTGTTCCCCCTCCGTCAGCCGTTATTTTACTCCACTTCAATGCGGGGAGCCAAATAGAAGGTTAATCTCCCTTCCTTCTGCTGTTTAAAATCAAGGCGAATGGGCATGTCCGTGGAAAATTCTAGGGTGACAATTTCTGATGTGGCAGCCGCAGCGCCAATTATTTCAGAAAGATAGC
>JBBIVD010000150.1:0-2689 GCA_037439925.1 Candidatus Bathyarchaeota archaeon | reverse complement strand
GAACTATCCTGGTAGGGGTCCCGAAATATCCTATTTATGCGAAACTGGAAGGGTGAAGGCCTGTTATGCTTTCGACAAGGAAGTTTTTGAGTCCGTGAAGGTCATGTGTAGGACGGAGGGATTGATTCCTGCCCTTGAAACTGCCCACGTTATAGCCTACTTGTTGAATCATAAGGAAGAATTCGACAAGGATGAGGTCATCATTTTAAACTATTCTGGAAGGGGCGACAAGGACCTTGAAACCATTATGAGGTATTTTTATGGATCTTGAAGAAAAATTCCAAGAGTTAAAAGAGAGAAAAGAAGGGGCTCACATGCCCCATGTTTATTACGGAGACCCAAACGAGGAGTTTTCCCTGAAACTGATCGAAACCTTGGTTGAAAACGGCGCGGACCTCATCGAGTTCGGAATCCCATTCTCAGATCCAACTGCGGATGGACCAACTTTTCTGGCGGCTTGTGAAAGGGCTCTCAAAAAAGGCATGACTCCAGCTAAGTGCATTCAAGGGATAAGAAAGTTGAGGAATAACGGCTTGGATGTCCCGTTAGTAGTGACGACTTACTACAACATTCCTTATGTTGCTGGAATAGGCGCTTTTTTGAGCGAGATAAAAAGGGCGGGCGCCCAGGCGATAATTGTTCCCGACCTCCCAGTTGAAGAGGCAGACCTCCTTCTCAGAGAAGGAAAGAAAAAGGGCGTGCATGTAATATTGCAGGTGGCTCCAACAACCACTGAGGATAGGTTAAAGAAAATCGCTGACGTGGCATCCGGTTTTCTCTACGTCATAAATGTTGAAGGAGTTACTGGAGCAAGGGAAAGTTTAATGGATTCCACTCTAAAGCTGGTTAACAGAGTTAGGAGACACACGGATGTACCCGTGTTAGCTGGCTTCGGCATCTCAAAGAAAGAACACGCAAAAGCCGTCGTTTCAGCTGGCGCAGACGGCGCCATAGCCGGAAGTGCTTATGCAGAGATTTACGGGAAAAATCTGGAAAAACCAGAAGAAACCCTGCTAGACATCGCTAGATTAACCAAGCAAATAAAGCAAGGATGCATCGAAGGATATAAGAAGCGTCTAGGCAACTAGTATAACCATTAGAGCAGCTAAAGCAGACTTCACTTATATATCCTCTCTATAGTTTTTCAACATGCCAAACAACATAGTTACGACATTCGCGGTCACGCCATTTGTCCGTGTAGAAAATGCTTTATAAAGGCACGTACAAAACAGAGCATGTTTATATACAGTGTTGGGAATACATTCTTGTGGCTGTTACCAAATGCTGAAGCAATACAAAATTCCTACTTTTGCGCGTAGAAATCACGTTGAAATAGTGGTTAGCATACTAGAAACTGCGAAAGTAGGGGTAGGCAAAACCGAGATTATGTATCGAGTTAACCTAAGCCACACGCAGGCGGAAAAACACATAAAATTTTTGATAGAAAAAGGTTTATTGAAGGAGACGAAGCGGGGAAAGAGGAAGATTATTCAAATAAGCGATAAGGGACTTGAATATCTCCGTAAATTCGAAGAACTGAAGAAAATGCTACATCTTTAGCCTAAAGTAAACGTTCTAGAAATGGAATATTACTGTAAAGCGGCATTTCCATTTATTAAAGTTTCATGAAAATTAGGGATTACAGAGTGACTTGGCAATGAGGATTAGGAACGTAGTTAACGCCTCTTTCACATATGCGGAACAGCCCATTGAAGACCTTAAGTTTCAGTGTCAGTTTTGCGGGCAAAAGATCGATTTGGAAGACGCCTTAAAAGCCGACTTTTCTCTGTGGTCAACCTTGTCCAATATGGGTAAGCTGGCTGAATGGAGAAGGAAAGCGGATGAACTTTATCAAAGGGCTAGGAGCCAAAAAATTCTGCTTGACGAGTTTTATAGGGAAAACGAAAAATTGATGAGGGAAATCAGCAAAGCCGAGCGTGAACACACCCTAGCCCCGGTCACATATAGCGGCGGCTTAGAGGCTCGATGTAAAAAATGTAAAAGGCTCCACGCGATAGCATTAAAACTAGAATTAAATGCGCCAAACTTCCCAGAAGGATTATCCATTGAGGAGAAAATAAGGCTTAAAGTTTCTGAAAATGTGCTCCTACGAGTCGCGGAAAGAAGGCATTACACCAACGTAGAAGCCTACAAAGAATGGCTTGAAAGCAAAGAACAAATAAAACTCAGAGATGCCCTAGAACAATTCATTTCCAATCACCTAGAAAAAATTGATTGCGACGAGGTGAAAGAATTGAAAAAAACGCTTCAAGACTTCATTGAAGGAATTAACCAAGAATTAAAGCTGCGAAAAGTCACGTTCCTAGGCGATGTGCAAAAGTTCGTCCACGAAACGTTGCCAACAACATAGAATCCAATTGAACACCCAACTGATGGATGGAGCGGAGACCCTAATGCGAAAGTCAGCTCACACAATTGCGGAACGTCGGTTTTATCATGCCGATGGAAAAAAGTTACGTGTTAGTAATTTGTCCATTACGTTCCTGTGAACAGCAGATGGTTTACCGTGCAACTTCGTCCTTAAGGAATAGATTGCTATTATCGCCATAATTCCTACTATTATTATTGCCCAGAACCACCACTGCATCCAAAACGGCAAAGCCTTGATTTCCTCCTCCCAGGTAATTGACAAGGCTCCGACCGCGTCATTTATGGCTGTTAGCCCATA
>JBBIVD010000149.1:0-2829 GCA_037439925.1 Candidatus Bathyarchaeota archaeon | reverse complement strand
ATGGCAACTAAATTTTTAACCTCAAAACCCATTTTTAGAGCCCTATACAGGGCGAGGGTCGAGTCTTTTCCGCCAGTGACTAGGGCCGTGACACGCATGTTTGCTACATGACCGAACCGATTCTATTAAGCCATTTGGCGCAAGGCTAAATATGAAGTAAAAAAATGTAAGGCAATGCTGAAACCGTTAGAAGAGATTTTCCTTTTTGCCGCTAACTTTTTGGGCGATTATTTTGCCGAATTCTTTGCATTTTCGTGGTTCTGCATCGCGTAGTGGTCCCCATGCGTCGCCAGCTCGCAGAAGAACGGGTAGTCCTCGCACAATTATGTTCATGCCGAACTCTTTCATGTATTTTTCCAATTCTTCTGAGCCGCCTGTTTTTTCCCCTACATACCTTGTGTCAAAAGCCGCGGAATTTTTCCCCTGTAGGTTAACTTGCCTTAAGGCTTCCATAAAGGCTCTCATTTCGTCGGCTATGCTTCCGTGATGGGTGGGTGTTCCAAAAATGATAGCGTCGTATTGGGTTAGTTCGTCAGGCTTAACATCCTTTACGTCCTTGCATTCCACGGCTTCTAGTCCTCCCTTTTTGATTCCGTCGCGTATGGCTTCAGCGGCTTTCCTAGTGTTTCCAAAACGGGTATAATAAACTATAATTGCCTTAGGCGTTAAAGAAGCCACTTCATCACCTTTACATAATTGTTTGTTTTCGTCTAAACTTTTCCTCAACCTCTTTAAATAAACTCTGCGTTTCCATTTTCCATTTTTCAAATCCCCTCGGCGAACTTGGATAGTTTAGATACTGAGCCTTTACCTTTTTCATTAGTCTAGCCGCACTCCACAGATTTTTAAGCATACTTATCTTTCTTAATCCTCTAAAGGCTCGACGGGTCTTTTCGGTTACGTTAAGGCGAACCTCGCCGCTCATGCTCGCCCTTAAAAGGTCGTCTTCCGTGATCAAATGATATTTCAATCCATAATTCAAGTCGTCGTTGCTTAACCCTTGAAGAAGGAGGCGAAAGACATCGAGGCCTGCCTGTTTGGCTCCATATGACCTAATATACTTAATGTTGTAAGGCCACAGCGTCCCTTGGCTCACGTCTCCTTTTTCCAATGCCTCTATAATTGTTTCTCCAGCGTGGACTCCAGCAATCATGGAGGGTCCTATTCCTCCGCCGTGGACAGGGTTACCATGGAGGGCAGCGTCTCCGGCTAGGATGATTCCGTTTCCAACAGTACAGTCGAGGGGTCTCCGAGTTGCGACGTATCCTCCGCCGCCTGTTATAACCGTTGAATCTTCGAAGAGGGGGTTGTTCAGCATAAAGTTGTAGAGTTGTTTTTTCGGGTTTGGAAATCCATCGATCATTGCCACTCCTAAGCCGACGTTAACTTTGTTTTCTCCCTCAGGGAATATCCAAGCGTATCCGCCAGGCACTTTTTCCTGATCAAAGTACATTTCACCGAACCCCTGCTCCTTCATCGGCTCTTTCAGTTTACGGATTTCTCGATAGCAAATCACTACGTCCTTTTTGTCGATGCTTTTGTCAACGCCGAATTCGGGTGGAAGTTTTGCCCTTAGAACTGCTGAAAAACCGCTGGCTTCCACCACAACCTTGCTGTTTAACCTTATCTTTTCATTTGTTTTCAGATTTCTTGCTGCAACGCCAACGACGAAGCCTTTCTCTATTGTGGGCTCTAACACTTGTACAGAATCAAAAAGGGTTGTTCCAGCGTTCATTGCGTTTCTTAATAATCTTTGTCCGAAAAGGCGTCGGTTTATCATGAATCCGTAGATGCCTGCTCCTTTAACGCGGTAAACCATGCTCATGTCAGGAGGATAAATCTTAGCTCCCACAATTTCTCTTTCTAACTCATTCCCCGCCGGATAGTCTAGACCTAAATTGTCAAAATGGTGCTTTCCTATGGCGTCCCCACAAACCTTGTCCCCTATCTCCTCCTTCTTTTTACGGTCGATTAAACAAACCTTAAGGCCTGCTTCAGCAGCGGTCTTGGCAGCCATGCATCCCGCGGTTCCGGCGCCGACCACAATTACGTCGAATTTTTCCAAAGGCGTATTCACCTTTCCTATCCTTAATTGAAGCTGAAAACTCATAACATTTACTAAAAAATCTCCAAAACGAAACATAAATTAATTGATTAGGTTGCATCCTTTCGTTGGGCTCTGCGTCCACTCGTTTTTCTGTGCTTCTTGGTTTTGGCTGGCGAAATCACAGCTTTATATTGTTCTTTGAGCGTCTGAATGTTTTGTGGGTGTGCGGTTTTTCTGCGTTTGTCAATCACTACTTTTAATCTCTTTGCGTCGTGTGGAGTTAATCCAGCCCCTTTAATTTCTCCGAGGCTGAAGCCTCTGCCGCTTCTCGGATGCGGTCTTTGGATAGGAGCGTACACGGCGGCTTCAATTTTTCCTTTTATCGCCATTTTCATCACTAATTCTTTGGTACTTTCCTATAGTTTAAGGGATTTGGCTACCTCCTTCATTATTTTTGCCGATTCTTGGAATCCCCTTATTTCTTTTTCGTCTAATTGAAGCTTTATGATGGTTGCTATGCCTTCCCTGTTAACTATGGATGGGACGCTTAGGCAGATGTCGCTTACTCCATAATAGTCTTGTAGTAGGCTGGAAACGGTTAGAAGGGCGTTCTCGTCCCTGATAATTGCCTCCACGATCCTCGTTAAGCCCAAGCCAATAGCGTAATAGGTTCTTCCCTTGCGCTTTATAATCTCGTAGGCGGCGTCCCTCACTTTTTTGAATAATTCGTCTAAATACGTGTGGTCGTATTTCGCGCCGCAGAAGGGGCAGTAGTCCCTAAG
>JBBIVD010000148.1:0-2842 GCA_037439925.1 Candidatus Bathyarchaeota archaeon | reverse complement strand
GGAAGTCCTCTTCGTGAAAGGGGTCCTCAACATAGACAAGGTTATAGTCTTTTATGAGGCGCAGCACTAAGTCCAGTTGTTCCCCAGAATCCCTTTTCACGCCTTCACCAGCGTAAACATAACGTTTTTCCTCAGGCTTCCAAAAGCTAGATGAAGCCATGTCTAAGCCGACTCTGCATTCCACTCCTAGCTCGTCTGAAACATCTTCACATGCCTTAGCCACAATTTCTAAGGCTTCCTCATTTTTTAAGTTGGGAGCCCAAGCACCTTCGTCTCCTTTTCCACCAGTGAAGAATGCGTCCGCCTTTTTGAGAAGAGAAGAAACCTTCTGATGAACCATGACGTTGGCTTTCGCCGCATCCGAAAACGTGTTCACCTTAACTGGAAGAGAAAGAAACTCCTGTATGTCAGGCGCCTTACCTTTGGCATGCTTCCCACCGCCCAAAACATTTCCGAGAGGATGGGGGAGTTTATCCGCGAGAGCGCCTCCAAGATGCTGAAACAATGGCATATCATACGATGTGGAGGCGGCGTCAGCCGTGGCTAAGGAGACGGCGCAGGCTGTGTTTCCGCCAATGTTCCTAAAGTCCTCGGTTCCGTCAATTTCATGAAGCAGAAGGTCAATGGTTTCCTGTTCTTCTGCATTCATGCCGATTAGTTCTGGAGCAATCGTCTCCTCAACCTTCTTAACTGCTTGGTCTACGCCGCCTTCGGGATAAGGAACCGCTTCAGCTTTGCCTCTGCTTGCGCCTGCCGGTGCGGCGGCTCTTCCGAACCCTGATACGGTTAAGATGTCGATTTCGATGGTTTCCTCTCCGCGGCTGTTGAAAATCTTTCGGGCTTTGACGTCTTCAATAACGGTTGACATTTCGGCTCTCTCCTTAAATCAGAAGAGTTCTTCTTCCTCTTCTTCTATTTCATGGGGCTTCTCATAGAACTTGAGGATTTCGTCTATTACTTCCACGTGGGAAAGGAGCATGCGGCGGCAACAATACCTAGTTAAACCTAAACTGTCCAAAACCGCTCCAGCGTCTTCTCCAGCCTTCACTCTAGTTGCGAATTCCTCCCATTTGTCGCCGATTAGCTTACCGCAGCTAAAACACCTAACGGGAATAATCATTTAAGCTCCCTCCAAACCTTCATTGTTAATCATCTGCTGTTACCTATACGATTTTTGGTCTCTCGCCCTTGCGCCCGGACCTCCGAACTTCTTAGGCTCTTTTCTTCTAGGGTCGCCGGCGAGCATGGTCCTATCAAAGTCAGTGAAAACAGTTCGGAGGTGAGCGCTCTTCGTCCATTTCAAAAGCGCCTTGGCAGCAGCCATCCGCGCGGCTTCAGCTTGCCCCATGAAGCCTCCGCCAGAAACTTTAATATTCATGTCAATTTGCTTCCATACGTCGCCTGCCAAAAGGAGAGGCTCCAGGATCTTGTCCCGAGCAATTTTCGGCTCAAAAATTTCTAGTGGAACATTGTTTACGCGGATTCTTCCCTTCCCGGGTTTAACGGTTGCTCGGGCGACGGCTGTTTTCCTTTTCCCGCTGGTTAAAAGAACCCTAGGAACGGGCATTTTACTCACCTGTTTGAGACCATCCGATTTCCTTTGCTAACTCCCCCAGGGTTATGTAGGGGCATCTCAGCCTCTCCGCATTGGCATCTGGTATCGTCTGCATCTCCTTGCCCTTAAATTCTTCGGGGACACCGATGTAAACCCTAAGCCTTCTGTAGGCTTGCTGCCCCTTAAGCTTTCTTCTTGGAAGCATGCCTCTTACAGTTCGGCGGAGAATTCGATCCGGCTTCCTCGGATGATACGGTCCCTTTCTCGGATGTCCAATCTCCAAGGATGTTTTCGCCTCATTAACCCTGCTGAGCCTCCTGCCAGATATGATGGCTTTCTCCGCATTCACGATGATGATGCTTTCCCCTTGAAGGAGGCGTTTAGCCACGAAGCTTGCCAGTCTGCCGAGTATTAGTCCCGTTGCGTCAATTATGGCTGCATGCTCAGTGATAGCCATGATTTTCACCCGATGATTTTCACTCCGCTTCCTTTCGGGTTTTTCTCCATAAGCTGAGGAATAGTTAGGCATTTTCCCTTAGCCTTTAATATTTTTGATTGCGCCTGTTCAGAGAAGGCGAAAGCCGCCACGTTGACGGGATGCTCGATGACGCCTGCGCCCAAAACTTTTCCAGGAACAACTATGGTTTCTCCGTTTTTTGTGTATCGGTTTATTCGGCTTAGGTTTACGGCTATTCGTCTGCTCCTCGAACGTGAAAGGCGGTCGGCTATGTCGCGCCATATTCTCGCCTTATTTTCTCTAGAACCCTTCTTTAAAAATTGAATAAGTTTGATCAACTCTGGATTAGTTGTGCTCCTCTTAATGAGTTAGCCCTCCTAAGCGCTTCACTTTTTCGTTTTTAATTCGCTTATGAAGCTGTCCACTTTTTTGTCGAGGATTTTGAGGGCTTCGGTTACGATTCGTTCAGGCACGAGGGCTCCAGTGGACTCCAAATTAAAGATAAAGGCTTCTTCGTCCCAAGCTACTTCGATGGCCGAGGGTTCTAAGGGGCAGGCTTCAACGCAGTCTTGGCAAAGTGTACACTCCATCAAGTTTTGAGTTCCTATTTTTTTATCTTCAACCTTAACGAGAATTCTTTTTGGACAAATTTTTACGCATTCACCACACGAGTCGCAGCGTCTCTCATTAATTTTTATTTTTGGAAAATACTTGTAGGTACACATGGAGACGGGCTGCCACTTTGCGTGGCGCTTTCCCTTTCCAAGTCGGGCGTAGGCTTCAAGCTTTATTTTTTGGCCCGGCGCCAATTTCACGATTGGAATTTTGTC
>JBBIVD010000147.1:0-2877 GCA_037439925.1 Candidatus Bathyarchaeota archaeon | reverse complement strand
TTTAAGCTTTTCAGAGAGCCATTCTAAGTCCTTGTCCGTATATTTATAGTAGTACATTTTGGCGCCCGGAGGCTTTCCGTGAAGCCTGAAGTAGGCTGCTTTATTAGAGAAATAGACGGGATTTTGGGCGAAGGGGTCCACGCAGTGGGTTAAGTCCAGTGTTTCACAGAGGCTTTTCACTTTTTCGTCTGTCCAAGATTCGCCTCTGGGCTCCCACGCTACGGTTAATTTTCCCCTGTCGATTTTTGAGAAAAACGTTTTCATGTTGCGAATGTTTTGTTCGTTAGCGTTGAAGCTGGCGGGACACTGAATTAGGCAAACATTAGCCTTTAAAGCGTCGCAGATTTCCTTGGTTTTTTCCCAAGCCTCGAAAACTTCGTCTGTCGGCTTCAGGAATCCGTATTTGTCCATTTTTTCTGGGCTGAGTTTTATTCCAGCTCTTTTCCATGTGGGGCTTGTCGGCGGATGTGTGATGGCTTGCCAAGCCTTCACTGCGAATTCAAAATCTTCTTTGGCGTCGTTTCTCCATTTTTGTGCGGTTTCAACTTTAGGAAGTTTGTAGAAGGTGCTTTGAACCTCGACTAACGTGAATTTTTCATAGTATTTTTTCATTCCGCCTGGAAATCCGCAGCATCCGACTTTAATCATCACGTGTCTCCTTAACCATTTATGAAGGAAAACGATTTATACACATTGCGCCCATAAGCCCCCAAAAAGCGGAGATGAAAAGCTTGGCGGAGAAAAAGATGTCGACGAAGGAAAAGGAAATTTATGAGAAGCTTAAAGAGGTTAAGGACCCAGAGTTCGGCTTCTCCATAGTAGAAGCGAAAATGATCGACGAAGTTAAAGTTGAAGGAAAAAAGGCGAAAATTCTCTTCCACTTAACCGTGCCCTTCTGCCCGCCGCCGTTCGCCTTACACATAGGAAAAGAGATTAAGAAAAGGGCTGGCGAAGTTTCAGGCATAGAAAAAGTGGAAGTTAAAGTTCAAAAACACGTCCAAGCGGACGAAATCAACGAAGCCCTAGAAAAAGCCTAAAGCTTAGAGCTATTTGTTTCGAACAGCACTCAAGATTCGACTCATAAACAGCTTAACGAAACTTTGGGAGTCCACATCCACGCAAACTTGAGCGTTGGGCTTTCCGCTTTCTGAGGCTATGGTGAAACCCCTCGTGAACTCGCCTTGAGTTTCCACCTTAACGAGCATAGGTTGCATCTTTACTAAATCGGGCTTAAAGGAAACGGCGACGGCTAAGGGGTCATGAAGTATCGGATGGACCCTTCTTCCATGTCGAGCGGAAGCATGTTCCATAAAAGCCGAAGTCATATCCGCCAAAAGATTAGTGGTTGCCAATCCCCTTTTCCTAAGGCTGGACAAGTCCTCTTCGCCTAAGGAACACCTCATAGTGACATCTAAACCCACCATGGTTGTGGGGATGCCCGATTCGAATACTATCCTAGCCGCCTCAGGGTCGCAACGAATATTATGCTCCGCCTGCGGCTTTGAAATAACTCCGCCCATCATAATCAGTTTAGCTTTATCCGCGAGCCTCGGCTCCTTCGTAATAGCCACCGCAATGTTGGTAAGCGGCCCTATCGAAATGATTATAGCTTCTTTTTGGGAATCCATAACCATTGAGATTATGAGGTCTACGGCGTGCTTCGACGAGGGTTTAGGAAGCATTTCGCCCTCAACTAACACTGCAGCCTGATTAGGAATTTCCTCGCATGCTTGCGCCCTAAAAGTTCTCTCTAAAAGTGGTTTTCCTATGCCCTCGGCTACGGGAATGTCTTCTCTGCCGAATGTTTTCAGAAGCTTAAGCGCCAGCCTAGCTCTAACTTCAACATTGCCGAAAACCGTTGTCACAGCCTTCAGGTTCAGCTCAGGCGAGTTAAGTGCAAAGGCAAGTGCGTAGGCATCATCAATATCATCGCCTATGTCTGTGTCAATGATTACGTCTTTCATTTCCTTTAAGCCCTTAAACGCATAGCAACTATTGCTTTTTCTCTTTCGCTAAAGCTTCCGCGATGATTGGAGCCACGCTAACATGGCTTATTGGGCTTGGAATAGTGTCCGTTCCGATCACCGCTTCGGCTCCAGCTTCACGAATTTTCTTTAAGGCGTCTTCAACGAGAACGGGATGGACGCATGCAGCTATAATTTTGCGGGCGCCCTCCATTTTAACAATTTTGACCGTTTCGACTATGGTGCCCCCAGTGCTAATGATGTCGTCCATGATTAGTATATCCCTGCCCTTAACTTCCAGCCTTCTAGGTTTGATCTCAACTTTTTCAGGTCCAAGTCTCCTCTTTTCTAGCACGTCATAGTCAACTTTTAACACTTCCGCCGCGGCTTTCGCCCACTGTTCAGCTTCTTCGTCTGGTCCAACGACGAGTAGATTGCTTAAATCGAAGTTCTTTTTGACGTATTCGGCTACTGAGGGAATCGCTGACAAATTGTGGGCGGGAATTCGGAACATTTTGGAAATGTCATGAACTCTATGCAGATGCATGTCAATCGTGTAAATTTCGTCTGTTCCAACGTCTTCGATTAATTTAGCCACTGTTCTGAAGCTTATTGCCTCTCCAGGGTTGAAGCGTTCATCCTGTCGTGCATAGGCGAAATACGGTATAACAACTGTCACTTTCTTAGCGCCTAAATCCTTTAAAGTTTCGGCTAAGAGAAAATATTCGAACAGATATTCGTCGGGTTTATGATACATGGACTGAACGACAGCGACTTCTTTCCCGCTTACGTCGTCTAAAACTCGTAGGTATTGCTCTCCGTCGGGGAAACGCCTAACTTCAAGTTTAGACGCAGCTATGCCTAATTTCTGAGCTACTTTCTCCGCTAATGCCCAAGACGCAGACCCACCTAT
>JBBIVD010000146.1:0-2967 GCA_037439925.1 Candidatus Bathyarchaeota archaeon | reverse complement strand
TCATCGCCAAATTATCTTCATATTTTTTGGAGTCTGCACGTTCGGCGGAATACTCGCAGTTTTTCCCATTAATCCCTCTTTCAAAGGCTTAACGCTAGGCTCAATTTTCGGCACGGCTTTCTTTTCGCTTTCAACTCTAGCCGATATTATGATCCATCGTGGCTGGATGAGAACAGACCCGATTTTTAATTTGAGGCGCTGCTCTGCGTTGTCCCTCATTTCCTCTTCGGTCTGGTTCTTCTTCATTATTTTAGGCGTAATCATCAGCTTATTTCTTAGGAGTCCAAACATTTGGTTGAAACTTTTCCTCCTCGGCTTCTCTTCGGCATCAATTCTCCGTTTGTTGGTGTTTTCCGCAGCTTCGCTTGCTAGTAAAGGAAGAATTATCGTTTCTTCTCTCTTGCAGCCTTTACTTTGTAACGTACTCCTATTTTTTATGGAGTCGATTATAGTGTATAGTTTAAGCGCTAGTCTCCTACTCTTCCTTTTGCTCTCCATTATAGTTGCTATGTTAACAGTCTCCCTTTTCATCAGTCTTGTGAACCGCGTTGGGAGGAAAAACCTCGGGATCGATTCTATCGCTCTCTTTAAGGCTTTTTTGGCGAATTGGACGGAGGACCTCAACGCTCCTCTAGAGGGCATCTTCGAAAAGTTTGGTCAAGAAAGAAACATAAAATTTTCTGTGTTGGCTTTAAGAGCGAAGGAAAAGATGAAGGCTTTGGTAGTTGTTCCAGCGGTTCATCCTGGTCCCTTCAAAAATGTTGGAAGCAGTCCTCTCCCCTACATAATTCAAAACACATTAGAGAATAAGCTAGGATGCGTGGTTTGCGTTCCCCACGGGGTGTCTGGGCATGAGCTCGACCTCGCATCGCAGGTTCAAAATCAAAGGGTCCTAGAAGGCATTTTTAACTCTCTAGACTTTTCTGAATTCAACTCTTTGGCTACACCATTTGTGCGAACCGCAAAGAAGGGAGCCGATGTAGGCTGTCAAATCTTTGGAAAATGCGCCTTAGTCACATTAACTAGGGCGCCGCAAACCATGGAGGACCTACCCCAAGAACTGGGCTCCATCATCGTCGATGAGGCTGAAAAAAGAGGTTTGTCCCCAGCGATTGTCATTGATGCGCATAACAGCATCGAAGGACCTTTTGACCTTAACCGAGTGATGAGTCCTCTTAAAGAAGCCGCGGTGAATTGCTTAGAAAAAACTTTGGTTCAGCAAAAGGCTCCATTTGAAATTGGAGTCGCAAAGGTCGTTCCAGAAGAGTTCGATGTTAAAGATGGCATGGGTTCCGGAGGAATTAACGTGCTCATTGTGAAGGTTGGCGACCAGAAAACGGCGTACATAACCATCGATGGAAACAACATGGTGTCGGGGCTACGGGAAAAAATTCTTTTAGCGCTGAGAGAAATCGGCATTATGGACGGAGAAGTTCTTACAACAGACACCCACATGGTTAATGGCATAGTACTAACTGAACGCGGCTACCATCCGATAGGCGAGGCAATGGACCAAACAAAGCTGATTGAGTACATTAAAGAGGCTACGATAACCGCTTTAGGTAATCTCGAGCCCGCTGAGGCTTCATGGCGCATAGCAACCGTTCCAAGCGTCAAGATTATCGGAGAGAAACAAGTGGGTGCACTGTGCCTCATCACTGAGGAAACAGCTAAACTTAGCAAAAGACTTGCCTTCTCCCTATTCTCGTTGGCGGGCGTCCTTCTGGTCGCTCTGCTCATGCTTCTCTAGCTATGTGTCAATATGGAAATTGTTGAAAAGGGCAAATTAATCAATTGTTCGAGCTGCCTTATTCTAATTTATAAGAAAAATATAAGAAGCCACAATTCAATTTACATAGCAAACACTGTTGTCTGCAGAGGGATAAATTTGGCAAAGGAAAAACGAGATAAACTAGAAGCTGAAGAAATGGAGCCTGAAAAAACTGCTGGGAAAGTCGGGGGAAACATCGTTCTCATTGGCAGAAAGCCAGTAATGAACTACGTGGTTGCCTGCCTAACATTTTTCAATTCTGGCGAGAAGGAAGTTGTGGTTAAAGCTAGGGGGCGGGCCATCAGCCGAGCCGTTGACGCAGTTGAACTCCTTAGGCGCGGTTTCATCAAAAATTTGACGGTGGGGAAAATAGAAATTGGAACCGAGGAAATGACTAGACCTGAAGGCCGAAGAACAAACGTTTCAACCATTGAAATAACCGTTGTTAAATCTGAATCCAAATAATTAAGCAAGCTTAAAAGCGGTTGAAATTATACTTCAATATTTAGCTTTCTCAGAATCCTGCAGATTCCTTCCCATGTTTCTCTGGTGCTTTTCTCTCCGCTTCCGTCCAGCTGATAATGGGTTTCAATGGAGACGCATCCTTCATATCTATCGGCTATTAAAGCCTTAATCTGTCCCACATAGTCAATCTCGCCTTTTCCAACGGCTACAAAAGTTGGTTTTTTCGTGGCGGGATCAACTATGGCATCTTTCACATGCATGTGGACTATGTAATCTCGAGTTTCTCGATAACCGTTTGGGTATGGGATGTCTCCGGCGCAGATGGCGTTTCCAGGGTCCCAGTTTATCCGCAGCTTCTTCGAGTTTACAGTTTCTATGATTCTGCGGGCTTCATCGCCCTTGCCAATGAAGGTGCCGTATTCATTCTCCAAGGCAAGGGTTACTCCCTCTGATTTACAGATGTCTATTGCCTCTTTCAGCCTTTCCACTATGGTGTTCCAAAAATGATTTAGGGTTCCGGTCTTCCAGAAGGCGAAGACGCGCACGAGGTCGGTGTCAAAGGATTTGGCTATCTCCACTACTCGGGGTAGAAAGCGGAGGTGCTCTTGAGCCTCTTTTTCGTCCGTTATATTGCACTTAAAGAAGGGGGAAGAAATACATGAAACCTTCATATCTGTGGCTCTTATTATTCTCAGAGCTTTTCTGATTTCGTTGTCCGTTAAGTCTTTAAC
>JBBIVD010000145.1:0-2975 GCA_037439925.1 Candidatus Bathyarchaeota archaeon | reverse complement strand
CCACATAGGCTTGCTGGCCGCTTTAGGCTTAGAACACGTTAACGTCGCGGAAAAGCCTAAGGTCGCCCTCATATCCACGGGAAACGAACTAGTCGAAGTCGGACGCAAGCCTAAGCCTGGTCAAGTAACGGATGTGAACCGTCTGATTCTTTCGGGCATGTGCATGGAGCTCGGCGCAGAGCCTTTAGACATCGGCATAGCAAGAGACGAAATAAAAGAAATCAGCGTCAAAATCGAAGAAGGACTCGAAAAGGCGGATTTAATAGTAACCACGGGAGGGACAAGCGTAGGATACGCCGATCTCGTTCCCTCAGCCGTAAACCAGATTGAAACGCCCGGAATAATCGTCCACGGAATAGCCATGCGCCCAGGAATGCCCACAGCCTTAGCGATAATTCAAGGCAAGCCTATAGTTTTGTTGTCCGGAAACCCCGTGGCAGCCATCATCGGATTCGAGGTCTTCGCTCGCCCTCTCATACTTAAAATGTTGGGAATTCGAAATGAGCCTAGACCCATGCTTAAGGCGAAATTAACTCGAAAAGTGCCTTCAGCCTTAGGTAGGCGAGTTTTCCTAAGAGTCTACGCCTTTGAAAAGAAAGGAGAATTCTTCGCCGAACCAGTTCGAATTAAAGGCTCCAGCATCCTTTCAACCATGACTAAAGCAAATGGATACGTAATAATTCCTGAGAACATTGAAGGCCTCGAAGAAGGCGAAATCGTTATCGTGCATCTTTTCGACAAAGTAGGTGACACAACGCTTGTTTAGAAGACTAGTCTCTATAGAAGAAGCCAAACTAATTCTCAAACGAAATTTTTACCCAAAACCCCTAGGAGCAGAACACGTGCCCCTTTCTGAAGCACATAGCCGCACCTTAGCCGAAAACGTAGTTGCGCCGATAGATGTGCCGCCCTTTAATCGGTCGACCGTTGACGGCTATGCCGTTAAAGCCTCAGACACCTTCGGCGCAGAGGAAGACCGACCCATTGCATTAAGAATACGTGGACACGTAAGCGTAGGTGAAAGCCCAAGCATTACGGTGAAAAGCGGAGAAACCGCTGAAATAGCCACAGGAGCCCCCATGCCTAAAGGCGCCGACGCAGTCGTTATGTTAGAATACGCCACCCGAAAAGGCGAGAAGGTTCTCGTAAGCCGCTCGGTTTCCATGGGAGAAAACGTGATGGATGCTGGATCAGACATTCGCAAAGGCACAACCGTTCTAAAGGAAGGAAAAATTTTGTCCTCTAGAGAGATAGGGGTTCTAGCAGCCCTAGGCTTAACGGAAGTTAACGTATACAAGCGTCCTAGAGTCGCTGTCATCTCCACGGGTCCAGAAATCGTTAAACCAGGAGAGGCGCTCCCTCCGGGAAAAGTTTATGACATTAACATGTTCACTTTAAGCGCCGCTGTGAGGGAATGCGGCGGAGAGCCCATTGGACTAGGAATATTTCCAGACGACAAAATGCAGCTAAAAGTAGCCATTGAGAAGGCATTAAAATCTGCGGACGTGATTATAACCTCCGGAGGAGTTTCAGTTGGTCCCAAAGACGTCATTCCTCAAGTTTTAAGTGAATTAGGTGAGCCTGGCGTGATTGTTTGCGGAATGGCCGCGAAGCCAGGGAAGCCCACGACCATAGCGGTTATCAATGGAAAGCCTGTTTTTTCTCTGCCTGGTCACCCCACATCGGCTCTTTTTATGTTCCATCTGCTTGTGCGAACGGTAATATGCCTAATGGCTGGAAAAAGCATGGAAGCCCCCTTAGCGGTTAGAGCCGTAGCTGAAGCGAGGATGTTTGCTGCTAGGGGTCGTCGAACCTTTATTATGGTTAACCTTAATCGTAGTAAGTCGGGTAGATGGCTCGCTTCCCCTGTTCCCTTAGGCTTGTCGGGCGCAATAACCACTTTAGCCAAGGCTGACGGCTTTATCGAAATTCCAGAAAGCCGACAGTTCGTTGACGTCGGAGAAGAAGTTGAGGTGCATCTGTTTAAGCCGAAAATCAGCGGCTAGGTCGGGATTCCACTTCTTTTCCACGTCTCATTTTATATCTTTGCACGGCTTTCACCGCCTCTTCTCCTTTCTCAGTTTTGAACAGAACTCGAATTCTGCTTGGGTCAATGGGTATTTGACAACCGCATTTGAAGCATAGGGCAGTTTTCTGACATGCCTTAGCGTATCTTAACGCTCCACATTTTGGACACATGAAGACAAGATACAATGTGCTTACATCTCGGCGAACTCTTTCAGCCTTTCGAATTGCTGGGCTTAAGCATATAAAGAGTTTTTCCCTATTTTTTGTTGGTGGTTATGTTGTCTGGAGCTAAACGTTTTCGTACGCCTAAGGTGGCTGTAGTTGGAGCTGGATTCGTGGGTTCAACCTTTGCTTATTCCCTAATGATCCGTGGACTCGTGCCCGAGATCGTCCTCATCGACGTTGACAAGAAAAGAGCTGAGGGAGAGGCTATGGACTTGAGCCACGGGTTATCCTTTGTTCAGCCCGCCAACATTTGGGCCGGAGACTATTCGGACTGCGAGGGAGCCGACATAGTGGTCATTTCTGCTGGAATCGCCCAGAAAATAGGGCAGTCTCGCCTCGAACTGGCGCAGGCGAACTTCGAAATTTTTAAACAGATTGTTCCAAACGTCACGCAATATAACGATGAATGCATTTTTCTAGTTACCACCAACCCCGTGGACATAATGACCTACGCAACCTTAAAACTTTCAGGCTTTCCCGCGAACAGAGTCATAGGGTCAGGCACCATCCTTGACACTTCACGTTTCCGATACGTTATAGGCGAATATTTGAAGGTTGACCCCAGAAACGTCCACGCCTACATTATCGGAGAGCATGGAGACAGCGAAGTGCCAGTGTGGAGCTTAGCAAACGTCGGCGGAACGAAACTTAGGGACTACTGCCCCTTCTGCGGCGCGAAATACGACCACACGTATTTAGACTAATTATTCAAAAAAGTGAGG
>JBBIVD010000144.1:0-2992 GCA_037439925.1 Candidatus Bathyarchaeota archaeon | reverse complement strand
TAAATAATCATTACTTAAATTATTATGTAATCATTAATTAATAGGGTCTCCACTAGGCAACTCTCAAGAGAGCTTCATCAGAAGCCTCCCATGTAGAGAGAGATAGAGAGATTTATTTTCTCTCAGAGGCTTCCTCCAATATCCTCAACTCTTCAGGACTCAACATCACCTGGGTCACTTTCCTCGGCTTAATCAGAAAAATGCCGGGCGTGTCCCTTTTCGGCTGTATCATCCCGAAGAGAGTGAGGTTTTTCAGGTAACTCTTGAGAGTTTCACGGTTAGCGCCAATTGTCCTTGCGATCCACAATCTCAGGTCGCATAGGCTTATTTCATTTTCGTAGCCGACTTCTCGCAGCGTGTCAACCAGTTTTTCGCATCTTTTGTAAACGATGCTTTTTCTCATTAGCCTCACCTGGGATGCTTAAGGCTTCCTTGTCTTCGGCCATATAATCCACATAAATTAGTTTTTCGTGGCTTTTAGCCATATAAAACTTTTGATAGTTGCAAAAAGTGGAAAAACTTATAAACAATTAGCTTCAACTACACTATTCAGAAGTGGACTTACATGGGAAGAAAGAGGGGAGTAACCGTGTTCCCCGACCCTGAAGACCTCAAGTTTCTGAGGGAGAAGAACAGCGAAACCGGGCGCAGCCTCTCAACGCTCATCCGCGAGGCTGTCAAGAACTGGATTAGGGAGGAAAAGGCGAAATGAAAAAGAACTCGAGCGAAGGCGAAATTTTGAAGGTTTATTTGAGGGCGGAAGGCGAAATAGCAGAACGCTTCCTAAAAATCAAGGAGCACTTAGGGCTTAAAAACCACACCGAAGTTGTCCGAGCATTAATAAACGAATACTGGAGAGACCACGAAGAGGAAATAAGAAAAACGAGAAAAAACTAAAAAGGACTAAAATCCGACAAACACACCCACGCACTTTGGAATGAAAAAGACCCGCACCCAATTAAGTGTAAATACCCGCGGGCCCGCCATTTTTCGCGATTATTTTTTCGTCAGTTTTGGCTGTAAAAATATGCATTTCAACTTATACAAGTAAACGTAAATTATAAATTGTCTTAGGTGTAAAAAGTATGCAAAGGAATAAAAATGAGCACGCATGCGGAAGATTTGAAGTTTCGTTTGATGACTGTTGAGCTTCTCCGAACGGCGAAGAAGCGGTTTACCTATAGGGATTTGTCCACGAAAACGGGTTTGCCCGTGACGGTTTTGAGTAGGTACGCTAAGGGTCATGTTCTGCCAAATACTGATAGGGCTCATCAACTCTGGAAAATATTGAAAAATCTTGTTGGTTTAGAGGCTGAGCTTCGTAGAAGAATAGAGTTTAATAGTGAAGGATACTTCGATAACACGTGGATCATAGGCGACTATAACATACTTAGGCAGGCTGCGAACCGAGCCCTAGCGAGGTTCGCGGGAAGGCGAGTCACAAAGATTCTAACTGCTGCTGTTGACGGCATTCCCTTGGCAACCATGGTCGCAAACTCGTTGGGCGTAAATCTGATAATAGCGAAGAGAGGCAAGGAAGTTGGAGTTTCAGAGTTTCTTGAGGAAACCTACGTGCTTAGGGACTCAGGCGTAACCATGACGCTTTACTTGCCGAAAGACGCCATCAAGAAGAGAGACAGCGTACTCATAGTGGACGACATGATAAAGACGGGGGAAACTCAGCTCGCCCTCGTCAATTTAATCCGTAAGGCGAAAGCTGAAATCGCAGGAATATATGCCCTCATAGCCATCGGAGACGAATGGCAGAGAAAAATGAATCTGCCCGAGAGAAGTTTAGCTGAGGTCGTAATCAGACTTAAATCTAGGAACCAGCCTGACAGCTTCGCCTAAGCAAGCACCGCCCGCAATTCCTTCTCCCACAGAAGCCTTTACCGACTCGAAGCAAAGCCGTTTCAAAGTTCACAAAAGTCTTTTTAGGAATACTGTTTTTCCTCCAAAACTCCTTCAATTCTTCCAATGCCCTCCTAGGGCTTTCATTTTTCACTATTCCAAGGTTTTTCGCCGCCAAAATAACTAGGGGTGTCGGCTCGGGGTCGGCTTTAATCCAAATGTCCCTCAGCTCTCGCAGAAAAATGCTCACGGTTACGTCTCCTATGCCCTTCCCCAAATTCTTTAGGCGCCTTTCCAAGTCCGAAGAGTCTAAGGACCTTTCATGGAGAAGATTAAGGTTCCCATCGTATTCTGAGACTAATTTGCCCATAACCTCCAAAAGTTTGTCGCTGGTCTTGAAATCGTACCTCGTGTAGGTTCCCTCGTCGAGGATTTCCACTAAGCCATGCCAGCCTGTTTCCAAAATTTTTCGAGGCGTGATTGCCCCGTGCTTCTCAAAGCACTTGTAAGTCTTTATGACTGAGCTTTCCGTTATTGGGGCGCCGAATAGAACAGAAGCCAAGAACCACTTGAACACCTCTTTATCCTCAGCGCCTAAAAGGTTGATTCCCAGTAAATCTGAATACCTCTGCCCAAAATTTTCTGTTAACACTCGTACCGTTTCTCGCTCCATAGCTTTATCTAGCCCTGACAATTATTTGGTTTTTATCCCACACTTAACTGTTCTTATCCTCTCGAACCAAAAGCAACATAGCTTATAGCCAAAGAAATCTTCTAGTGAAAAGTGAGGAACTATGAGAACAATTGAGTGGAAAAACGGCCTAGTCATCACCGTGGACCAGACGAAACTGCCCACAAAAACAATTCTACTAAAAATGGAGAAATGCGACGAAATAGTGGACGCCATTAAGGAAATGAAAATTCGGGGAGCCCCGCTCCTAGGCGTAGCGGCTGCATACGGCTTAGCCCTAACCGCACACTGCTCAAAGGCGGAGACAAGGGAACAGCTAATAAGGGAACTTGAAGCTTCGGCTATGGCTCTGAAGAAAACGAGGCCCACGGCAGTCAACCTTTTTTGGGCTATTGATCGAACATTGAAAAGGGCGCGTGAAACTTTTGGAGGTCCAAGGGACGTTGCTAA
>JBBIVD010000143.1:1850-2996 GCA_037439925.1 Candidatus Bathyarchaeota archaeon | reverse complement strand
CCAAGCTTCAATGATTTTCCGCTTTATTTTCGATGAGCTGTTTAGTTCGTCTTTTCCGAATTTTCCGATTTTCACGATTTGAACAGCTAAGCCTTTTTCACCTAGCTTCTTCTTTAATTCTTCTTCTATGTATTTTTGATCGTGTCCTAGGGCTATTATGTCAGGCTTTATTTTCTCAATAACCTTGTTTATGTCCAGTTCTTCATAGCCCAAAACTGCCTCGTCGACTAACTTCAACGCTTCTACGAGTGATCTCCTCTGATCTTCAGGCATAACGGGCGCCTTACCCTTAATTTTTTTAACTGTGCTGTCTCTGGCTACGATAACGACTAACTTCGCATTTTCTCCGCCAGCCTTCTTGGCTTCTTCTAAATACTTAACGTGCCCGAGATGGAGCAAATCGAAAGTGCCCGAGGCTAAAACAATCTTTTTCTTTTTCATTGCGTCTTTCACCAAGAAAATTCTATTAATCCTAAAAGTCTTAGGGCGTCTAGTAAGCCTTCGCAGTAGGCAACAGCCGCCAAGCTGGTTTCAAGTTTTCCCTTGCCTCGATAGTATTTTGCGTCCTCCAAGTATTGCTCAGCCGTTTGGATGACATTCTCAATTTTTTCTTTTTCAATTATCATGGAGCCTTGAGTAGTTTCTATTTTTGGAAAAACTTTTTCAGTGTTCTGCATGTATTTAGTCACTAGTTCTTCGAGCGTCATTTAACCGTCTCCCTTATTTTTTCAGGAGCCCCTGCGAGCGTGATAAGCGCTTCGGCTTCCATGAAGTGAAGCTCGCCGGGAAAAACGATTGAATGAGGAGGAGCCCCAAAGTCGTGGGTTAATATCTCCTTTACATATCCTGCCTTGATCTTCGGCTCTTGGGAGCCAGCCCTCGCGACGCCCACGACGAGCGTGTCTGAGGTAATAATACCTTGCCTCTTACGTTTTTCTACGGCTAACAGTTGTTGTAGCCCCTCTTTAATGGTCATATACCGCATTTCCTCCGCCTTAATGTCTAGGAAGCATAGGGTGTGAAGCCCCATATTCTTGTTTTCCGCAATCACCTCGTAAGGAGTTTCCGACGCAGGGATTTCATTCGAGAAGGGGATGGTTACACTTCTTCCGTATTTGTAATTTTGTAGCCCTGACAAGCCGATGA
>JBBIVD010000143.1:0-1830 GCA_037439925.1 Candidatus Bathyarchaeota archaeon | reverse complement strand
GAAACGATTGACGCTCCATGCACGACCCGAGTTTTTATTCCATTTTTTTCCGCGCGAATGCGTAAATCCACATGGGTTGTCGCAATTAGGGGATCGCCAGGAACCATCAATGCAACCTTTCCTTCTTTGGCACTTTGCAGAATTAGTTGTCCCTCCTCTTCTTCTAGGGTTTTTCTAGAAACGACTGAAACCCTTTTTCCGACGAGTTCCTCAAGCTTTTCAACGGATAATCCAGCCATCAAACTCGTGTAGAATTCTGCGAAAACGGCGTCTGCGCTTCTTATTTCTTCGATTCCCCTAAGCGAAATGCCTTTCTCGTCATGTAAACCTAAACCCACGAAGATGAGTTCACCCAAGGCTATAACTCTCCTTTTAAGATTCGCGCCATTCTGCAATGAAAGATATTTTACGCTCTTAATAAACACGAAAAGTCTCGGCAGATTAGTGTCTTACTGCAAGCCGCGATTAATGAAGTATATGGCTGCAAGGCCTAGGGCCATCTCAATCCAAACATCCATGGGATACTTAGCTTTGAGAAAGGCTATGTCTAAAAGCGCCGTGAAAATCAGGCTTAAAATTGTTATGGCTGTGATGAGTTGCGTTATGCCCATGTAGCCTGTGGGAACTATGCTGCCGAAGCGGGAGACAAACATTAAGAAAAGGGACGCAAACACCAATGGAGTGAAAACTGTTTGTAAGTCCCATCGTAGGTCTAAAAGCTTTTCCCAAGAAATCTGTCCAATACGATCACTTGCCACCTTCCAAAGAATATTAGCAGAAGCACCGACAAGGGAAACAAGCACAATGAGAACCCAGATAACCCACTTATCCATTTAAATCACCACTCTGCCTAAACTGATTTCAAGCCTAAAGCATTAAAACCTTTCCAAAAACCGATAAGCAAAACCTCAGCCACCATTAGCCGTTGAAAAGAAATAATTTTAAGGCATCCATGCACACTAGTAAACGCAAGGACAAGAAGGGCCCGTAGCTTAGCAAGGCAGAGCGGCGGACTAGCACACAACTAGGCTAGACTGAAGCTCTTAACCCGAAGGTCACGGGTTCAATTCCCGTCGGGCCCGCCATTTAATCATCCTATTAACAAAAATAACTTTGAAAATCATTAGGTGATACGTGTGTTTAGAGCGCCTTGTTTAAAAGTTTCTAAGGTTCTCGGTGAAAAAGCCATAGTTCTCACTAGAAAACTCACCCTTTTTAATCGGGAGCTTAAGGTTCAGCCGTTAGGAGACCACTTATACATACCATTAGTGAGTGAGCCTACGCCTGTGCAAATTAGAGAAATTAGGCGTGCTATTCCAGAATTCGAAATTTCAGCCCACGATTTTCCAGAGCAAATGAAGCGTCCGCTTAGCCTTATTGACATTTTAGCGGATAAGTTGCCGCCACATCTTTTGGCGAGTCTTCCACGTTCCATAGACTTTATTGGAGAAATCGCCGTTGTTGAGGTTCCTCCTGAACTTGAAGGCTACAAAAAGGTTTTGGGTGAGGCTATCTTGGCGGCTCATAAGCGGACGAACACGGTTTTGGCGAAATTGGGCGCAGTTAAGGGCGACTTTCGCGTGAGAGAATTTGAAGTTTTGGCTGGAGAGGGAAAAACCGAGACCATCCATAAAGAATATGGTTGCACCTATTATTTGGACATTGCCAAAGTTTATTTTTCGCCTAGGCTCGCCGACGAGCATAACCGAGTGGCATCCCAAGTTAAAGAAGGAGAGACAGTAGTCGACATGTTCGCTGGAGTAGGCCCCTTCTCAATTTTAATCGCCAAAAAACACGTAAACGTGAGAGTTTACGCCATAGACATGAACC
>JBBIVD010000142.1:908-3021 GCA_037439925.1 Candidatus Bathyarchaeota archaeon | reverse complement strand
CCATTATAGCCTTAATCTGCTTAGGAGAAGGCGCCTTCAGGAAAACGCTGTCCGTATCCCCATAAATAACATCAATGCCTAAATCCTGAGCTGTCTTTACGGTCTGCGTTATCGCATGTCTCCCGATGGCGGCGGTAGCCTCAGCCACGGGCGGACAGTACAAGTCGAAGGTTTCAGCGCCGAACACGCCGTAACTAGCATTAAGAATAACTTTAAGGGCGCTCTGGATAACGTCGTACCAGTTCCGCAGTTCACTCGGCAACGATTTGTCCTTAGATTTCGGCTTATACCATTTCACCCTAAGGTCCCTAAGCGAACCTATAAGCAGACTCTCAAGAGCTCGGCGTTTTTTGCAAATCCAGTGCGGCGTGTCAGGAACCCTATTATCCTTACATTCTTCATGCGGGCAGAGAATAGTCTGGTAGCCCAAATTGTAAACCTTAATTATAGAGGGGTATAGACTCGAAAAGTCCATGACGGCTACGTTGAAGTGAACTCCAGGCGTCGGCTCAACCACTATGGCGCCCTTATACTTCTTTCCTTTGATAATGGCTTTCGTCGCAGTTAACCCTTTAAGGGCTATTATGTCCTCTTGGTTGGGAATCAGCATATTTCGGCGGCGGTGCTCATACTGCAAAAAGCTTCGAATCCAACGTGAAACTCCCTGACGGCTCACGTCCTCCATAGGCATACGGCTAATCCTTGTTAAAGCCAAAAGAAGCTTCATCACGAGGTCGTCATTAAAGGTCGTGAGCCCAAGAGTAATCTCGGCGTCCCGGAGACAATACTGCGCAAGTTCAGTGTAAGTCAACTCGGGAAAAGGCTTAGTCAACTCAAGCTTAGAAAGCCCTATTACGGCTTCGCCTACCTCCTCCAATGTTGCGCCACGGTATTTTTGGCTGAAAGCATAAACCTGAATCGACCTATTAAAGAAAAATTTGTAGAGGTCAATGTGGATGCCTTGCTTAAGCAGGCACACTTTCCTTCCAACTTCGATTGGAATTTCGTTTCTCCTAAAGCCTAGTTTCTGCGCTCTACGCCATAAATACCGAAAATCAAAATCGTCGCCGTTAAACGTTATAACGAAGGGGTAATCCCGAAAAGCATCAAAAATTTCGGAGAGGAGCTCTTTTTCAGAGTTGAAATATTCTACGCTTACGTCTGAAGGAATTTTCACGTCGCCTTCTTGGACGCCCCCACGTTTCAAAAGTAGGATTCTCTTTTTTCCATTGGAACCCAGGAGCGCTGCGGCGATAACCTCGTATGCGGCTTCTTCTGGGTCTGGGACTCTTGAGGGAATTGGAGAAAAAACCTCTATGTCTAGGGCTACTCTGCGGAACTTGGGAACTGGGCATTCGAGGAGCCTCGCCCATGTCTTTATGAACTGCAAAAATTCCTCATGCTCATCTCGGAATATTCTGTCGATTTCCCTAACCGTTTGCTCAGAAGGCTCGTACTCAACTTCAATGAGCTCTCCGTCTTTAATTTCGTAAATCATTCCGGGCGCCAAGCCGCGGTCATAAATGTAGCATTGATAGTATTTGATGGCGGCTTCCCAAACTTTCGGTTGCTGTTCAGTTCCAGCTATTTTAGGGTATTCTTCAGGTATAATGTCTCTGACGCAGCCTCTTGGGCGTCCTCCTATGGCTAATGGGTCCTTAGCCACAATTTTTGTTAGGGTTACTTGCCGCTCGAGAAGGGAATCAAACTTCTCAACAGTTTCAAAATGGTCGAGTCCAGGATGCATTTTCAAACGGTCTATCTTTTCAAGCTCTTCAGGCTTGAGGTTCGTGAGGCAATAGGGCTTATGCCCACTCGTGTCGTACCAAACATAGATTTTCTCGGATTTCGGCTCATACAATTTAACGCAAGCAAGCCGCTTGTCACCATCGTAAGTGGCAGACACAAAATAAGACGGGGGCAAGTCTTTGGGAGAAAAAATGTCTTTATTTTCTTCTCTGGAAGGCAACGGAGAAGGCTTCTTCTCAATTTCCGCGGTTTTGGCGGTTGCGAAGTAAGCGTCTAAAGGCTTTATCGGCATCCTCTCGTCCCTTTAAACAATTGTTTTATATTCGTTAAAAATGTTCTCTGCTTTAGGCTTAAGGGTTGATGG
>JBBIVD010000142.1:0-895 GCA_037439925.1 Candidatus Bathyarchaeota archaeon | reverse complement strand
TGTTGCGAACCGCTTGGACGCTAGCCATCGAAACATTAAGCTGGATGGAATTACGGAGATTAAGCGAACGCCTAGCCTTAACTAAATCAGCAAGGCAATTAAGAATCAAGGACTCTGAGGCTATTAAGTTAGCGTACAAATTAGTGTGTGAAACAACTCGAAGACGAAACTTCATCGACCGCTTCATAAATTCGGCATTAAGCCCGAAATCGCTTGAAGATTTTAGGATTGGCGTACGTGCTTTTTTGCGTTTATACGTTTACGAAACAAAGATTGTGAATGGCGACTTAAGGAAGGCAATAAACGTAGCTCGAATGGGACGCTCGATTTTAGGCTGGCGAGAACTGCAAAACATTGAAGAAAACCTCGGCGAAATGCTGAGCCTGGAGCCTAGTCAAATTTTAAGCGGCTTAGGCGAAGAAGAGAAAATAGGACTTTTAACTTTTCATCCAACGTGGTTCGTCAAATACTGTTTCCAAACATTTGGAAAAGATGAAGCCCAGAAACTTTTAGAAAGCTCTAACAAGATTCCGCCCACTTACGTGAGGATAAATACGCTTAATGCCTCAGAGGAAAACCTACTTAGAAAAATGGAAACCGACGGAATCATCCTAGAAAAGGTGCCACAGCTCCGACACACTTACAAATTAATCAAAAGCCAAAAGCCACTGACAAAAACTAAAAGCTTCCTCAACGGGCTTTTTTACATCCAAGACAAAGCTGGTTGTCTCGCCGCGGAAATAGCCGATCCCTCTAAGGGCTCAACCGTACTCGACTTATGCGCGGCGCCAGGAGCGAAAACAACCTATCTAGCCCAGCTGATGGAAAATGAGGGAAATATTTACTCCATTGACTATTCAAAGCGAAGGATGACAATTTGGAGACGAGAAACGAA
>JBBIVD010000141.1:0-3081 GCA_037439925.1 Candidatus Bathyarchaeota archaeon | reverse complement strand
GTATTGAAAGAGGCTGGCAATAAGGTTGTCTCAATTATTGGGGCTAAGACCTCGAGTTTGTTAATATTGGAAAGGGAAATTGAGGCGGTAAGCGATGAGCTTTATATTTCAACGGATGACGGGTCAAAGGGGTTTAAGGGCTTCACCTCACAAGTTCTCGAGAGCTTGTTGAGTCAAGGTAGAAAATTTGATTTCGTCTTCGCCGTGGGTCCCGCCGTTATGATGAGAGCCGTCGCAGCGGTCACCCGCCCCTACGGAATCAAGACAGTTGCAAGTTTGAACCCCGTCATGGTCGACGGAACAGGAATGTGCGGCGGATGCCGAGTAACAGTTGGGGGAGAGACCAAATTCACGTGCGTGGATGGACCAGAGTTCGATGCCCACATGGTAGACTTTACCGAGCTGATTGCTCGTCAACAAACGTATTTAGAGGAGGAGCGTAGGGCTATTCATGTCCATGAAGGAAAGGTTTGTTCAACGTCCGATGCCTAAGCTGAGCGTTGAGGAGCGTATTCGAAGCTTTAGGGAAGTAGCCCTAGGCTATGGAGAAGACCAAGCCGTAGCTGAGGCGAAAAGGTGTTTACAGTGTAAAGAGCCGAAATGCGTTAAAGGATGCCCAGTTGAAATAGAAATCCCAAGCTTCGTTAGGCTTATAGGCGAAGGCAAATTCGAAGAAGCCATAGCGAAAATTAAAGAGAAAAATAGCCTGCCCGCCATATGCGGAAGGGTTTGCCCACAGGAAGACCAGTGCATGGGACAATGCATCTTAGGCAAAAAGGGCGACCCGATAAACATAGGCGCACTTGAGAGGTTTGCAGCCGACTACGAACTGGAGAAAGGCGTGAAAAACCCTGTTGTTGCCGCTTCTACAGGGAAAAAAGTCGCTGTGGTGGGCTCAGGTCCAGCTGGATTAACAGCCGCAGCTGAACTCGCAAAGTTGGGACACCAAGTAATCCTTTTTGAGGCGCTCCACTCGCCTGGCGGAGTTTTAATTTACGGCATACCCGAGTTTAGATTGCCGAAGAAAATTGTCAGAGCTGAAGTAGATTACGTTACGCGCCTCGGTGTCAAAATCAAAACAAACGTAATAGTTGGAAAAACAGTCACGTTAGATGAACTGCTTCACAGCGAGGGCTTCGACGCAGTTTTCCTTGGAACGGGCGCTGGGCTTCCGAGCTTCCTCGGAGTTCCAGGAGAAAACCTCTGCGGCATATACTCAGCCAACGAGTTTTTAATTCGCGTAAACTTGATGAAAGCCTACGACTTCCCAGAATATGACACTCCCATTAAGGTTAGGGGAAAAGTCGCAGTTATCGGCGGCGGAAATGTGGCTATGGACGCAGCTCGTTCAGCCCTAAGACTAGGCGCCGAGGAAGTTCAGGTTATCTACCGAAGAACAGAAAAGGAGATGCCGGCGAGGCTTGAAGAAGTGAAAAACGCAAAAGAAGAGGGAATAAAATTCCTTTTTTTGGCGACGCCCACTCGATTTTTGGGAGACAACCGAGGCTGGGTGAACAAGGTTGAATGTATACGTATGAAATTAGGTAAGCCAGATGCTTCAGGTAGAAGAAGCGCAGTTCCCATAAAAGGCTCCGAGTTTATGGTGGATGCCGAAACCGTCATAGTGGCGATTGGACAAAAACCTAATCCATTAGCGGTCCGCGCAACGAAGATGGTAAACGTGACAGAATGGGGCACCATCATGGTTAATCCAGAGACTCAAGAAACATCAATGCGGGGAGTGTACGCTGGCGGAGACATAACCACTGGAGACGCCACCGTAATATCGGCCATGGGAGCTGGGAAAAGGGCTGCACACGCAATTCACCACAGACTAATAAATGCCAGCGGCTGAAAAGTGCAAATTGGAAAGGGACTAACATGGAAACACTCGTGAATATTCCTGGCATCGGGCCTATTTCCAAGAAATCGGGTTTTGTGCCTCTGAAGGAATGCAGTGACGGCGTGGTTCGCGTGGGCAAAGACGGCGTGGTTTCAATCACGGCGACAGGCGACAGAAAAGTTGAATTCATAGCCTTTCAGAACCATGCGATTGCCTACGTGAAGTCAGCCATGGGTTATCCAGCGTATTACCCGGTTCACCCAGTTAAAATGGAAAAGCCGATTAAGGCGGTTCTCATGGACTTGGACGGCACAAGCGTGCGGAGTGAAAAATTCTGGATTTGGATAATTGAAAAAACAACAGCGAGCCTTCTGAAAGACCCAAAATTCAAACTTGAAAAAGAAGACATGCCCTACGTGTCGGGTCACAGTGTTTCCGAACACTTGCATTACTGCATAAGAAAATACTGCCCAAATAAAACTGTTGAAGAAGCGAGAAAATACTATTTTGAGCACACTCACCGTGAGATGTCCAAAATTCTTAAAGGCGGAGGGCGAATTGACGCCTTTGTTCCCTCGCCAGGGCTTAAGGAATTTTTGTATGCGCTTAAGGACATGGGCGTCAAGATCGGTCTCGTCACTTCCGGTCTCTATGAAAAGGCATACCCAGAGATCGTTGCGGCGTTTCGTAGACTGGAAATGGGCGACCCCAAATCATTTTACGATGCAATCATCACCGCAGGCTTTCCCCTACGTAAAGGTGAGATCGGCACGCTGGGCGAGCTTTCACCTAAGCCGCATCCTTGGCTCTACGCTGAAGTCTGCCGCGTTGGACTAGGCATTCCTTTCGAAGAGCGCAGCCACGTTGTGGGTATTGACGACAGCGGAGCCGGCGTTTGTGCAATTCGGCTCGCCGGATTCACGACCATAGGCTTAGCGGGCGGCAACATCGTTGAAAGCGGAACAAGGGAGCTCTGCTCCTACTACTGCAACACGTTTGAGGAGATTTTAGAGATTATTAAATAATGGACGAAATTGTGGCGCCGGGGGTGGGATTTGAACCCACGCGGTCAAAGGACCACAAGCTTTCTGGAATGGGGCGCTCCAGGCTTGAGCTCCGTTAATTTGGGTCTGCTCCCTACCTGGTTTCCCGCAGTTGCTTTTCTGCTGCTCTAGGAGACCCCGGCTCTTTTCTAAAGGATAGGAGGTATCGCCGTATTTTTAACTTTTTGAGGTGCG
>JBBIVD010000140.1:0-3105 GCA_037439925.1 Candidatus Bathyarchaeota archaeon | reverse complement strand
ATTATATTTCCTAACACGGAGCTTCTGTATCACTGGACCATCCTCCCCCACGACAACGCAAACTACACTTATGTCCAGACTGAAGCCGAAAAGGCTTATCATCCACTAGGTCTCAAAATAACTCCACCGCCTCCGCCTCCTCCACCACCACCAACGTGGCTTATCTACGCCATTTTCTTCGGTATCGCCGCAGCTATAGCAATCCTATTCGCAAGGAAGCTAAAAGCCAAGAGCTAAAGCTTAAATTCCCCCCTTTCCATTCTTTAGGTCTATCAAGGGACCTTTACCTAAGAGGCATAAAGGCTTGACAATCAAGGACTACAAACGCGTAATGACGCTAATGGCTCTAATTTTCATTTTTTTACAAAGCCTTCAAATAGGTCAAGTCCACGGACAAGGCGATTTCTCTTTAATCTATGGATGCGTTTGGGACGCAACTACAGGGGCTCCAATAGAGAACGCCGCCATACTCTTGTTTGACTACACCACCAAGACGATAAGCTTTACCCACACAGACAGTATGGGGCAATATAATCAAAGTGTTCCAGCTGAGCATGAGTACCGAGTGTATGCATACTCCACCAAAAATGACTATGTGCCAGCCCGCACTGCAGAAAGCTTCTATACCGAAAAAAATCAACCCATAAACATCAGTTTTTCCCTTTTCCCAGGGGCGCCAGTTTATTTTTCTGGAGACATCTACTGGGTTGAAAGCTCTTGGCCGTCTAAATCATTTGTCTTCACGGCTACATATCCACAAACTGAAAAACCCATAAACATAAGTGACCTAATAGGTTCTCATGCCCAAGAGCCTATAACGCTCTACGGTCCCTCCGCGGAAGACATCGCATCTGTTTTAAGACTGCCTAAGGACATGGTTATAGTTCCAGCTAATGGGACTGTTTCAGTGGACATATTAGTTTTCAACGTTCGAGTCTACAACCAAACTGCAAATAGCTATCAAATCATTAAGTTCACGGTTGACAACGATGCAAAACACTTTCAATTGCAACAAGGAGAAAGTGTAATGGTTGACATACGCAAATATGCATTAAAGTTGAGCTTCGACATAGTGGAAGCAGCCAAAAAGACCACTGAAAACCTTTTGGACAAAGCCCTGAAAGACGGCTTCTACATAGCCGCTCAGAGGGCAGAACTCAACGACAGGGTTTTATCCCTCCTTGATGAAGCTCAAACATACTATGATAATGGTGAATACAAGGAGTCTTATGATAGGCTGCGCGAGGCTTACGGAGTCCTGCGTCTCATCAACCAAAAAGTCATGGATATGTATAGCGCTGCTCTAGCTATCGTTTCCTCAGTTCTTCCCCAACTGATTTTCCTAGGATCAACCGCGGTAGTGTTAGCTTTCTTCTCCTTTGAAAAAGATAAGCAAAAGATGATAGCAGCCCCGATTCTTTACGCTATTTTCTCCTTAATCTTCTACTTCATGTATCCCGGCACCAAATTAATTAACCCCACATTACTTCTAAGCGTTATTATCCTCTCCCTGGTAACCGTTTTTTCCGCAGCCTTCATCTTGCCCAAAGTGGTTAGAGTACCTGTTTTCTGGGAGTGGGAAAAAGAAGTTATTGCCCGAAGGGACGCTGCCACCGCTATTCTCTCCATAGCAAAACGAAACATAAAGAGGCATAGACTCCTCGGAATCCTCAACATCCTTTCAATGATCATGCTAATAGCAACCCTTGTAACCTTCGCCTCCTTCAGCACGGTTTACGGCTTAACCCGACGACCATTACATACAGCGGCGCCTTCCGAGGGCCTCCAAATTAGGAATATTCCGGTCACTAATATCACAGGCGGCTCCCCATTCCTCTCGCTGGATCAATCAGACATAGACTGGCTTTCTACCAAAACCGAGGTCACTGCGATTGCCCCGAAGGCTGAAAACACACCGAACCTCAATCCCATAGCGAGACTAAACACAACAGGCCGTGCAGGCAGTATACAAATCTTCGGGATCATGGGCTTCCAACCGAATGTTGAAGCAAACTTTACTCAGATAAATCAAATAACGGAAGGACTGAATGATCAATCTATCATCATCAGTTATAATACTTCCATCATACTGGATGTGGGAATTGGAGACACGGTTTATCTTTCCTTCGCCAATGCGTCAGGTCCTCAAATCTGGAGTCTCACCGTTACGGGCATATTCAATGAAACGCAAATCAATGACGTGAAGGACTTGGATGGCGATTCGATCGTTCCCTTTAAGTTGGTTTACGATTTGGAAAAAGATGAAACCAATGTTGTAAGATGCGACGCTTCCGAAATCGTAATTCTAAACTACGAAAAGGCCTCGCAGCTTCCATCAACAGTGATCTCTCGAATTAACGTTAAGGCTAATCCTCCCTATGAGCTCCTAGTTAGAGACATAGTCATAATCCGAGGGTATCACGTGTTTGAAGCCAGTCCAACTGGAATAACCGAGATTTTCATGGGCTATTATCAGGAGCTAAGGGGTTTAGCGATCCTCATCCCCTTGGTTATCACTGCCCTAAACGTCGGAACGACCATGCTCAACGCCGTATACGAAAGACGCCGAGAGATCATGCTACTATCCGTCACTGGCCTCAACCCTAGACACATAATGTTCCTATTCTTAGCTGAAGCCGTGATCATCGGAGTCATCGGAGGCACCCTCGGATACCTAGTCGGCATCGGAACCTTCCGCGTCCTATCATTGCTTCCCCCACAATTCCAAATCAACATAGAAATGAAACTTTCTCCCACATGGAACCTAATAGGGGTCGCCTTCGCCGTAACGTCCGCCGTGCTCGCTGGCTCCATCCCTTCATATAGGGCAACAAAACTCGTTATACCCACGAAAATTAAGTTCTTGGAAGAACGTAAAATAGAGATGCCCCTCCGAGGAATGGTCGCAGCCAAGGTGGTCGACTTACCTGTAAGCATCAACGCCGAAGAAATCGAATTCTTCATGGGCTACATCCACTCTCGAGTGAGCGAACTCGCCTATGGCTATCGCATGCGGGTCGACGGACTGGAAACCAAAAGCGAAGAAGAGAAGGATGGCTCCATCGTTAAACGTGTTAAATTCAACTTTCACTATGTAACTGAAGG
>JBBIVD010000139.1:0-3141 GCA_037439925.1 Candidatus Bathyarchaeota archaeon | reverse complement strand
GTCGTTGGAGTAGTCTAAGGCGACGATCAAGCGTTCGTCACCGTAATTCTCTAAGAGTTTCACCAGCGTTGAAGGCTCCTTAAAGGCTAAGGCGCCGAGGACTATTCGCTCTACTCCAATATTAAGCAGTTTTTGAGCGGTTTCGATGCTTCTTATTCCTCCGCCAACTTGGATGGGTACGTCTACGGCACGGGCAATCTTTTCAATTATTTCGATGTTGCTTCCCCGTTCTAGTGTAGCGTCTAAATCAACGACGTGTATGGCATCCGCCCCTTCGCTTTCCCACTCCCTCGCAACTGACACTGCATCTCCGAAATGCTCATAAGCCTTCACGGTTTTCGGGTCTCCGCGGACGAGCCTAACGACTTTGCCGTCCATCAAGTCTATGGCTGGAATTATTTGCATTCGCTTTTCTACCTCTTAACGATTTTAAGAAGGTTTTTCAGGATACGCATTCCTGTTTCGCCAGATTTTTCTGGGTGGAATTGCATTCCGTAGACGTTTCGCTCAGCTACGATTGAGGGAAAGACTACGCCGTAAGTTGTCTCAGCCACGATTATTTCTTTGTTCATGACGACTGGATAATAAGAGTGGACGAAGTAAACGAAGGATTCTTGAGTTACGCCGTCGAGGAGCTTGTGGCGTTTAACTATGCGAAGCGTGTTCCATCCCATGTGTGGAACCTTAACGGAACTCGGTAGGCTAACGACTTTTCCCTCCAGGAGGGACAGACCTTTACCTTCGCCCTCTATGCTTTCGGTGAAGAGAAGCTGCATGCCTAGGCATATTCCAAACAGGGAAACACCATTTTCAGTGAAGTCGATGATTTCCGATTTGTAGGGTTCGATATTTCGCGATGCCGCTGAAAAGTTTCCTACGCCAGGCAAGACAAGTATGTCTGCCTCCTTAAATTTTGAAGGCGACGATGCGACGCTCGAGTTGAAGCCAGCCTTTTTTAGGGCATATTTTATGCTTAAGAGGTTGCCTACGCCGTAATCGAGTATGACCGCCCTTAGAATTCAGATCACCCCTTTAGAGCTTGGAACTCCCGTTCTCCTTGGGTCAATGGCTACCGCCTGTCTAAGAGCAAGGGCAAGCGCCTTAAATGAGGCTTCAGCCTTGTGATGATCATTAGCCCCATACTCAATTCGTAAGTGTAGGTTCGCCTCTAAAGACGTTGCCAAAGTTTCGAGAAAGTGGCATATATCCTCGCATGCCATGTCTTCAATCTTTTTCCCCTTAAGTTTTAGGTCGATTTTGGCGTAGGGTCGCCTGGCGAGGTCTACGGCTGATAGGGCTAGAGAGTCGTCCATGGGCACGATGGCGTATCCGAATCTGTTTATGCCTTCGCCGTCGCCTAAAGCCTTTCTTATGGCTTGCCCTAGGCAGATGGCTACGTCCTCGATAACGTGGTGCTTTAAATCGCCCTTCACTTTGGCCGTTATGTCGATGAGGCTATGCGTCGCCAAGGAAGTGACCAAATGGTCGAAAAAGGCTGTTCCTGTGCTTATCTCAACTTTTCCCTGTGCGTCAAGGTTCACTTTTATGGAAATCTCGGTTTCAGGTGTTTTCCTAGAAACTTCAGCCGTTCTCATAGCATTTTTCACCTTTCCCTAACCGCTCCTAACATGGTTGGCAAATCGTTAACTGAAGGAATAATGGCGTCAGCCTCGTCAATTAGGAAGTCACGTACAACGTCGTCTTTGCAGTCTGAGTAGGCGTATACGCCTGCGAAGAGGAAGCGATTATCTACTTTGTTCGCTTCTTTAACCATGAGCACATCCTCCATGGAGTCCCCAACGTACAGCGCATACTTAAAGGGCTTTAATCCCTCGGAAGATTTAAGCAACGAAAAGGGATGCGGCTTATCCAATTTAACCGCCTCAATTTCCTCAAAGAAAACCATGGCTTCGGAGTTAAACTTGTCCAGCAGCCCACTTAACGCATATTTAGTGAGTTTAAGCGGCCTTCCAGAAGCGACGCCGAAGTTCGCCTCACCGAACAGGAAGGCTAACTGATCCAAGGTTTCAGGCTTAATGATCACCCGCTCGTTTTCAATCAAACCTTTCCCTCGATAAAATTTAGGCTCCCGCCCGTAAGTTTCCTCAAATAAACGGAAGCCGCAGAATTTTTCCTCAAAAACGGTGGTGAGAACGCTCTCGCCGACGCCGCCGGGATAAGAAAGGAAGCCTTTTGCCGCAGCAAAAAATCGAGTTGTCGGAGCGTCTTGGAGATTTGTTATTTTGTTTTCTAGGGAAGCTATTCCAGAAGCGTCGCATGTTTCAGCGAACTGCCTTAAAGTTTCCTCTAATCTGGTCACGGCTTGACCTAAATTTTTGGATTTATATTCTCTCCTAACGGCGTTTTTGACGAAAAGGAAGCGTTTCAGTAAGTCGTCTTCACTTTGACTTATTTTCACGTTTTTTTCGAAAACCCTTTGGAACTCCTTCGGCATATAGCATAGTGCTAGCATTAGTATGGCATACGCTAGGTCCCAGTCGTTGTTGAAGCCGCCGCTCTTCTTAAAGAGATAAATAATTTCCCTGGAGGCTAGATTTTCTGGCAGCGGGAATCCCGTGAGCTCCTCAAAAATATAGGACACGGTTTCGGAGATCGCCCTATTATAGGATTCTCTGACGTCGATGAGTACGCCGTCGCAGTCGAAAATGGCGGCGTTAACCTCTCTTAACTTGCCTAGGCTGTCTTTCCTAACGTAGGCTTTTCCTCCGTTAACCTCGATTTGCAAGTATTCCTGGATCATTTCATTCACCGCAGACTTTTTGCAAGGCGGCTAGCAGCTTATTGTTCATTTCTGGAAGCCCCACGGTGGTTCTGAGGCATCCGCCGATGTCAAGAATCTTGCCGACGTTTCTGACGAGAATCCCCGTTTTTAGGAGCGCTTCAAAGACTTCGTTGGAGTTTTTCTCAGTTTTAAATAGGACGAAGTTTGTTTGGGAATTAAATGCTTTGACTCCGCCTATTTTGTCGAGCTCTTTTATTAGTCGCCCACGTTCCTTTTTTAATTGTCCGACATTATCCCTTACGATTTCAATGTTTGCCAAGAGTTTCAGTCCCATTTTGAGCGCAATAGAATTCGCAACGTATGGTAACTGCGCCTTTTCGGATAGGGTTGTTGCAAGG
>JBBIVD010000138.1:0-3147 GCA_037439925.1 Candidatus Bathyarchaeota archaeon | reverse complement strand
TGGATGAAGTGTCTTGTGGCTCGGGGCGCCTGACCGCCCAGGAGCACGAGGAGGGCGTTGAACTTTTTGTAGACTTCTTCCTCAATGAAGCGTGTGAATAAGCCGCCCTTTTCTATGGCTATGATCTTGTCCGCACTGGTTCTGACAAACTCTGAGGAAGTGAGGGCTGGACCTATAAGCACTCCGTCGGGGTGAGAGTCCAAGTTTAGCCTTTTTCCTTCATATCCTGGAACCGTATACTCAATCGTTAGGTCGCCGAAGATGGCTGAACGCTCCTCGGGGAACACGTTGAAGTCCTCTCTGGAAAACCCGATCACAGTCTCTAGGTCGGTTATTATGCTGTTGGATTCAGGCTGATCCTTGAAGGACATGTCGTATGCTTGCGCCGAATAATATACATCCCTTAAAGTGCTGGTTTTGCGTTCTTTAGTGAGTTCATTGGCGAAGTAGGCGGTCCAGACCAACTGTGTGAAGGGACGGATGTGCCGAATGTTTCTGGCGCTTCTCCGCACCCTTTTTTCGCCTAGAACATACTGCCGCAGTTCAGGGCTATAGAAAATGTTTTCGATGGAGCGGCTCGGCATTTCAATCCATGGGAAGTATCCTCTCTCCATCTGCTCATACAGTTTTGCTCCAAAGTTTTCTAAATTGGTTAAGACTTCTTTTTTCCGCTCTGTTGCAGAGCCCTTAATCTCCTTCAAACTTTTTCACACTCCTTAACAATTTCTCAATATCTGGCACTTTCTCCTTTCCAGACAGATCCGTAGCGAACTTTGCGATTTTTGGCAAATACTTAGAGAAGGTGGTTAATCGCTTCTTTTGTTTTTCGACATGCTCTTTTCTGGATAGAAATAGTTGAAGTCGACGCGCAACCTCGCGGACTCCGTTTAAGATTTCCCTCTCCACTTCGGGTCTGCCTGCGATGAACTCTTTGCCGACCGTCTTGTAGGGAATTTTCGTGCTGCACACGTGGACCAGAATGGCTATGGGCATGTCTGCCGTAACCTTGTACCTTCGCCAATTAATGGACCGCACGATCTTCCATGAAACGTCGCTGGCTTCATCGTAGAGCAATGGAATTCTGTTGGCAAATCGGTAAAGCGTAATTTCGTTTCTCAGAGGTATGTCTCCGCCGTAGGCTATGGCTACTTCAACGATGAATGGATGCCCCGAGTAGGCTGATGGTTTTCGTTGGCAAACCGCCGTAAACTCCGGCTTAAGCTCTTTTAATATTCCAACTTTTAGCAGTTCTTCGCCTAGTGGGGAAAGGCAGTCGGCGTCTGGGGGGAGGAATCCATCGAACCTTTTCATTGCCCTCGTCAGCTTTACGATTTCCTCGGGGCTCAGAGTTTTCGGGTTCTTATTTTCGCTTACTCCAGCGAACTCTAGGAATCGGTGGGCTATGTTATCTCCGACCCTGTGGAAGTGGGTTTTCATGAATTCCAGCATGTTTCGGCATTTGGTAATGTGTATCATGCGTTGAAGGGTTTCCACGTCAACTCCAAAGGGATGGGGCGGAATCTCTTTCGGCGGGGGTGGCATTTCAGTTGTGACACGATTGAACATGTGTAAGCGTCCTTTAGGGTCGATGAAGGTTATGTTTGCGTAGGGGTTCACCACAGCCGTCTGCTTCAGGTACTCTAAAACCTTGGACATAGCCCTCAAGTAGTCGCCTTCTAAACAGAATTCAACGATGGTTCCGCGCCAACGCTCCTCGTTCACGCGGGTTTTATGATGCAAAATAATGGGACGATTATTCTGTATGTCTATCATCAGCTTATACTCATAAATTCTAAGGGTTCCACTGCTGGATGCCACGTAAGCCGGCTCATGCGTGGTTATCTGCCCATAAAGAATAGACATAGTTCCTCCGAGGCCGAATGTGCCGCGGGTCTGCCTCAACTTAAATTTAGAGCCTGACAAAACTTGGCCGAAAGCCGATGGAATATGATGGGCTGGAACGCCTGACCCGTTGTCCTCAACCCTCAGCCGATAAGTGCTGGCGCCAGGGCCTGCCTCCCCCACGTAGGACAGTCGGATGTAAATGTCTGGAGGCGTCTGCACCAGCTCGGATGCGTCGAGGGAGTTTTCCACCAGTTCTCTTATGGCAGAGTAGACGGCTCTAGCTGGATTGGTGAAGCCAGCTATGTCTCTGTTACGATAGAAAAAGTCCGCGGGGCTGATTTCCTCGAAGGTTTCCGCCATTGACTATCCTCCTTAAAGAAGTAATTAGCTTAGATAAAAAATCTTTCTAAAGTCGTCAGCGGCAAAATGTGAAGACGGCGAGCCTCGAGGCATTAAGCTTTAAATACGTTGCGGGTCTAGTTTCGTGGTGGTGAATCATATGCACATAGCCATTTGCGGAGAGCTTGGGGCTGGATGCACAGAAGTTGCACAGAGCCTCTCCAAAAAGCTCGGATTGAAGTATGTGAGCTCAAGCGAAATTGTTAAGGCTCTTGTGGCTGAATTTAGGGAGTCCTTCCATGATTTTGAGGAAAAAGTTAGGTCGGGTGAAGTGGATTTAGACATGATGATGGATGGTCAGCTCGACGAAATCATGGAGGAAGGCGACGTGATGGTTGAGGGGCGATCAGCCTTTATGCTCCTCGACGAAAAAGACGCCTTTAAGGTTCTCCTCGTGTCTCCTAAGGAGGAGAGAGCCAAGCACATAGCCAATATAAGGGGCATAACCGTCGAGGAGGCCATGAAAGAAATTGAGTACAGTGATAAGGAAAGAAAAAATTTGGCGGAGAGGCTTTTCGACAAGGACTGGCTTGACCCCCACAACTACGACATAGTGGTGAACACTGGGTCAAAAAATTTCGAAGATGTAGCCCAGCTGATAATGAAGGCAATTAATACTCTGCATGGAAACAAGTAAAGTGGCGATGAACACTTTCTTAAGCCTTAAGCGCAGTGGAGTTATTTTATTCCATTCGAGTTTCCCACAGTTCCATTTTCTTTCTTTTCAGTTCTCTTCTTTTTCTGTTTAGGAAGCGATAAACTGTGCGGTGCTGGCGCCCTCTAAGCAGCATTTGAATGGCTTCCCTCGCTGTTTCGCCTTGATCCATGGCGCCTATGATGGAGACCGTGTGTCCGTAAACTGAAATTTTGGCTTCGGTTAATTCCTCTATTATTCGTCTGGTT
>JBBIVD010000137.1:0-3161 GCA_037439925.1 Candidatus Bathyarchaeota archaeon | reverse complement strand
TAAAAAATGGCTGGCCAGATTAGGATTCTTTGGGTTTCCCGCTCTCTTCATAATGAGCTTCATTTTAATAGAAGCGCCTGAGGACCTATGGATCCTATTCTGCAACATTTTCGGGGTATGGGTGGCGTGGACATTAGTTATTCTTGGGCCTCTTCTTATTTTTGTTCTTGGGATTCTAGTTTCTCGTGTAAAAGAGGAGCCGAAGAGAAAGGAAATTGAAAAAATGATGATGGAAGTCGCTAAATCTCTCGGGGGAGTGTCGAAATATCCCTTCATAGAGACCACACTTAAACCTGAAGACTTACTTTTCCCTAACGAAGTCATATTATACGAAAGTCTTGGCAAGGTACGCATGCTTAGCGAGCCATCTGGAAAGTGGAAAGTACGAAGTATCATTTTGTTTGACTTTTATATAACAGACCAGCGAATCATCCTCATCGGTAGAGAGTATTACTCCGACAAAGGAGAAAGGGTGATGACTGAAAGAATCAAGGACATTAAAGCATTAAATTACCGACAAAAGGGTTCAATAGTGAAGAAAGGAATCCTAGACATCGAAACCGAGAGTAAAAAAATTGGAACAATGGAAGGTAAACCGTCAGATATAGAAGGCATTCTGCACCAATTACGAAAGCACCCTCAAATTAAACCCGCTGTCCGCGAAATGATAGGAATACCTGAACTAGCTATAAAAATAGAAAAGGTATCTAGTGAATCGGGAATTTATGAAAAAATGCTGGAAGGATACATAACGTTTTATGGCGCAGGACATGGAAAATGGCTTTTAGATAGAAAAATAGATTCATACATTAAACAAGGTTTAAGTCGAGAAGAAGCTGTTTTCATGGTAGCAAAAGAAGAAGGATACGTCACCTAATACGTGTGCACATTAATTTTTATTAATGCTTTTTCGTAGTCGGCGACAATGTAGTTTTTTCCTTTCTGAATTATTTTGTGCCCCTCTTCTTCTAGAAGCGCCTTCTGGCCTTCAACTCCGCCTGGATATTTCTCGTTTATCACTCCGCCAGTTTTCAGGGTGCGCCAATAAGGAGTGATGTCCTTTTCTCCCTTTTGTCTTCGTTCTTCGGCGGCATGAGCTGCAATCGAGGCGAAAATGCCTGTTGTTACGGGGCAGCCTATTGTTGCGTTGTGTTTTTTCGCTAGAGCCGCGCGGATTTCGTTAATGGTGACGAGTTTGCCCTTCGGCACTTTCTTCATGATGGCATCCACTTCCATGGGCGCAGGGATAACTACGGTGCCTGTCCCCCATCTTTTGCTCATTTTTTCAGTTATTTTTTCCACTCGTGGCAGACCTTTGCTGTCGGCTAATTTCTCTGTCCAACTTTTCTTTTTCGTCAGCATGGTCTTTAACGCTTCCTCCCCTTTTTGGTACGCGGTCTAAATGTAAATAGTTTTCTAAACTCAACTTAATTAAAGGATGTGTGCAATTAGAATTCTCAGCCCTATGAAGATCAGAATGGCTCCCCCTACGATTTCTACGTTTTTTCCGAAAATTCGGCTGGACTTAGAACCTAAATACAAGCCGAGCGAGGTGAATAGGGCGGCTATGGCTCCGATTACTATGGCTGGATAGAGAACTTCGACTTTAGTAAAGGCGAAGGTTAATCTAACGGCTAAGGCGTCTATGCTCGTTGCAATCGAGAACACCAGAAGCGTGATTCCTTTTGTCGGGTCTGATCTATAAGTTTCTGCTTTAGCTCTAGTTCCTTCAAGTATCATTTTGCCGCCGACGATGGCTAATAGTCCGAAAGCAACCCAATGGTCGTAGTTAGCGATTAGATTCGCTACGGTGGAGCCTGCCATCCAGCCAGTTATTGGCATGAGGAATTGGAAAAACCCGAAAGAGAAAGACAATCTAAAAGCATGCCTAACAGAAAAAGCCTTCAACAAGAAACCAGCGACAGCAGCCACCGAGAAAGCATCCATCGCCAATCCAACCGCTATAAGCACAATGGATAAAGCGTCCAAACAATCCCCTTCCATGCAGCGTTCTCTAAGCCATTACTAAGCGGAATCACACTTCTCTTATCTTAAATTCTTCGTTCTTCGCTTAACCATTTCGAAAGGAAAAGAAATAAATAACTTAGCTCGCTCTTATACCGCAATGTAAAAGCGGTGAAGGGATGCCCCGCCAATTTACTTCACTTCCCTAATTCTGCCTTCAATTAGCCTAAGGCATTCCATAATGTTAAAAGTCTTAGAGCCCTATTTTTGCATTCATTAGTAGGTTACGAGGGAAAGGCTGTGGTTGAGCTTCGGGAAAATGAGCAGAAAACTTTACTTGCGTTGAAGGAACTCGGCGGAAAGGGACTAATAGAGCAAATAGTGAAATCCAGCGGCTTAGCCCACGCAGCCGTCATGCGCGCCTCCTTGACGCTAGCCGAGAAAAAATTGGCAAAAACCCATGAACAAAAACAGACGGTGATTAGGCTGAATGACGAGGGAAAAGAACACGCCAACAAAGGACTACCAGAAAGGCGCTTAATTGACTCCTTAATCAAATTAGGCGGCGAGGCCGCGATTGAAAACACGGTTAAAGACTCAGCCCTAGAACCCAAGTTTATCAACATTGGGTTAGGATGGCTCCATCAAAAGAAATGGGCGGTCATAGAGGAAAAGAGGCGTATTCTGAAGACAAAGTTTGACAAGGCACCCCCATTAGGGGCTGACGAAAGGCTCCTATCCCTTTTATACGAAAAAGGCTGGGCGGCCGTCGAAGAACTAAGCGAAGAGATACAGAACGCGGTTCCAATTTTGAAAAGGAGACAACTGGTTGAGATCGAGGAAAAAACCCTTAGAATTTTGGAATTAACAGAAGACGGATGGAAACTAGCCAAAGCTGGAATCAAAATCGTTGAGGAAATCAGCCAGTTAACGCCTGAAATTATCGCCACGGGAAGATGGCGGAAAGTTAAACTACGAAAATACAATATTAAGGCGCCAGTCGCGCAAATTTGGCCTGGAAAGAAGCATCCGTATCTGCGTTTTCTAGACGAGCTTAAGAGAAAACTGGTAGCCCTCGGCTTTAAAGAAATGGCGGGGCCAATAGTCGAATTCATGTTCTTCAACTGTGACAGCCTTTATATGCCTCAGGACCATCCTGCCCGCGAAATCCACGACGTATACTTCGTGAAAAAACC
>JBBIVD010000136.1:0-3210 GCA_037439925.1 Candidatus Bathyarchaeota archaeon | reverse complement strand
CTGCGTAAACCCTGTTGGAAACACGCGAACCCTTTCTGGAGTTTTCAAGGCTACAAGAAATAGCATATTCTTCTACGACTTCAGACAATACAACTACATTTCAGGCATGACCGCCGAAGACTTTGTTGAAGGTAGACTCCCAAAACCCGCCGCAGGCATTTATGAAGCCGAAATGCCTCTGTTATATCCTGTTGAAATTTCGCCTGGCAAATATAGACTAGCATGGTACGTGCCCATCTACTGGCGAGAGGGTACATGGGAAGCGGATGAAACCATATATTTAGCAGGCTTTGCCATACTAGACGCAGAAGAAGCCAGCAAAATAGCCATAACAATGAGTGAGGAAGGCTTAACAAGCGAGCAGCTTGTGCGCAAAACACGGTTAGACTTCCTGAAACTTTTTGGAGTAGTAACCTACACAGAAGTCAGTGCAAAAGTTTTAGGCAAATACGAGTATGTGGAAGATGGAACAACCCATATAGTCTTGCGGTTGGATAACGAAACCTACCCGTGGGTGGAAGCAACCCCGAAGGACATTCCAACCCTTCAATGGAACGAGCTAATGGCAACAAAAACAGGCGACAGCATTACAACGCAGATTGAAAAACGGGGAGATAAATGGGTAATAACCGCCTTTGACAACTTGAACATTCAGGCTTCCTAGTAAACGGAGACTTTTGCAACGCCTCTTATCTTCAAAAACTCCGGAATAAGCTCTCCTGGAATCTTCTTTTCAGCGATAAGGGTGAGCTTAGGCTCAGGTGAAAGCTCCGGGTCATCAACAATCGCTTGTCTTATGCTTAATCCACTCTTTGCAAGAATCATGGCTGCATTTGCCAGTATGCCTGGAATTTTTGCGTCCACAGGAGTTATTTCAACAACTCCAAAGTCCAAATATCTTGCAATCTCTTTTAGGGAATGCCCGGCAGACCTTAAACTTTCAAAAATTAAGCGTAGCTCACGATTAGCTCCAATAGTGCTTATTGTTTCGTTAACTGTCCGCCTATCAACGCCTGCAACCCGTGCAATACGCACTGGTGGAATTTCAATTTCATTGAGGTAAACTTTCCCTTTTCTAATGCTTAACCCGTTTTCTACAAGAATGCGCGCCACTTTGAGTCTTTCAGGATAACTTTCCAAATGCTTTTTTATAGCGTTCCACATGTTTTCGTGTCCTCAATGTACTTTTTTGTGCAATAAAGTATAAATATGTTTACTTAATCCAATGCCTTAGCGATCTAAATCTGTAAGGGAACCAAATTAAAACTTTGATGGGTGAAACAATTTAACGGGGATTGGAAAATGCATGTGCGGGCTACTAAAAAAGAAAAAAATGGTTATTGCCTTGGTGTTCGCATAGTTGACATGCCTCTTTTGAAATGCCACGAGAAAGTTGATATGCAACGACTCGCTAACCTTAAGGCTGAAATCAAGTCTGATGGGATTCTCAAAAAGCCTATAGTGGTAGACGTAAACACAAACGTTGTTCTCGACGGACATCACAGGATAGGCGCATTGCAGGCTCTTGGGTGCTCCAAAATACCCGCAGTCTTCGTTGATTACCAGTCTCCTAAAATCGGCGTCAAAACCTCAGAAAACGGTGAAGAATATTCAAAGCATAAAGTCATTGAAGCCGCCTTAAAGGATGAACCACTGCCGCCGAAATCCACATGGCACTATGTCACTTGTTCCAGAAAAATAGCCCATATCTCTAAAATACAGGAGCCGGTAAACGTTCCCCTTGAAAATTTAAAGTGATAAAGTTTCGCTCTGAATCGTGTACAAAAAGATACTCAAAAGACTTAAATATAACATGTAAGTTCTTTTCTCAACACAATTTAGGAGTGAAACCATATGCCATCAACAAAAATAATTTTAGACGAGGAAGAATTACCAAAACAATGGTACTGCATACTGCCAGACCTTCCTAAACCGTTGCCCCCCTTCATAGAGCCAGAGACAAGGGCGCCTGGTGGGGGAGTAGCTCCAAAAATATTTCCAAAGCAGATCCTAGCTCAAGAATTCAGCCAAGACCGTTGGATAGAGATACCTGATGAAGTTAGGGAAGTCTACAAGCTTTGGAGGCCAACTCCGCTTTTTAGAGCTGTTAGACTTGAGAGGGCGCTGAAAACTCCTGCAAAAATTTACTACAAATACGAGGGGGTTAGCCCTCCGGGAAGCCACAAACCCAACACGGCTGTAGCCCAAGCCTATTATAACATGAAAGAAGGCATCCAGCGGCTTGCAACAGAAACAGGCGCTGGCCAGTGGGGTTCCGCTTTGGCTTTTGGCTGCATGTTGTTTGGATTGAAATGCACTGTTTACATGGTCAAAGTGAGCTATCAACAGAAGCCTTACAGAAGGATTATGATGGAGTCTTATGGGGCAGATGTTTATGCAAGTCCCAGTGAACACACGGAAACTGGTAGAAGAATCCTAAAAGAAGACCCGAATAATCCTGGCAGTTTAGGCATAGCCATAAGTGAGGCTGTTGATGACGCCCTCACTCACGAAGATGCCAATTATGGCATAGGCAGCGTTTTCAACCATGTTCTGCTACATCAAACAGTAATTGGGTTAGAAGCCAAAAAACAAATGGAAATGGCTGGAGACTACCCAGACGTGATATTCGGGTGCATAGGCGGAGGAAGCAGCTTCTCCGGAATTTTCTGGCCTTTCTATTACGATAGGGTTTCTGGGAAAGCGCCGAAGGATATCCGATTTGTGGCCGTAGAACCCACTGCATGCCCTTCAGTCACTAAAGGAGAATACACCTATGACCACGGAGACACAGCGAGGATAACTCCGCTAGTTCCAATGCACACCTTAGGCCATGATTATATACCCCCGCCAATCCATGCTGGAGGCTTACGCTACCATGGAATAGCGCCCACTATAAGCCTACTTGCTTCGAAGAAACAACTGGAAACTGTGGCTTACAATCAAATTGAAGTTTTTGACGCCGCAAGACTCTTCATCCAAACTGAGGGCATAATACCCGCTCCAGAACCAGCTCACGCCATCAAGGCAGCCATCGACGAAGCCTTAAGATGCAAGAAAACAGGCGAAGAAAAAGTTATCCTCTTCTTGCTGTGCGGTCACGGCTACTTCGACATGCAAGCTTACTCCGACTACTTTAGCGGCAAGCTGCCACCCTACGAATACCCAACAGAAAAAGTTAAGGAGGCTATGCAAAAACTTAGGAAACTC